>PKYX01000556.1 GCA_003132825.1 Acidobacteriaceae bacterium | reverse complement strand
CCGTTGGAACTATTCTCCCTTGCAAGAAAAGGCCGCCTATGCCGGGCGGCCTTTTCGTTGGCGCGGAGATTTTCGCGAGCGTTCAGTCGATCCAATTCGTGGAACAGTTCACGGTTGCAACTCGTACGAAGAGTCAGGCAGGCTCGGCGCGGGTGTTTTCGCTTGGGATCGGACAGGAGGGGTGCGATGTTTTGCGATGGATGCGGCGCGGCGTTACAGGCGGGTCAGGAATTCTGCGGCCAGTGCGGGAAACAAGTCAAAGAAGGCGTACACCTGGCTTATCCGCGCGCCAACCGGGTGCAGGAACACGTTCGGCTGCTGGGTATTTTTTGGATTGCACTCTCGGCGCTCAATACTCTGCAAGCTGGAGTTTGTTACGTCATCGCGAACACGGTCTTTCTGCGGCCACCGGAAGCAGGCGGTCCTCCCCCCTTCTTGCACCCCATGTTGGTTCTGCTTGCGGGAGTATTGCTGGCCAAGGCGATCGTGGGATTTGCCGCGGGTTGGGGCTTGCTGCAACGCGAACCGTGGGCGCGCGTCGTTGCCCTCTTCTTGGCGTTCCTGGCGATGTTCTTCGACGTTCCCTTCGGCGCTGCTCTCGGTATTTATACGCTGTGGGTGCTGCTGCCGGCGAAGTCGGAACAGGAATATGAGGCGCAGGTCCGCAGCTTCGGCGCTCGGCGATCCTGACCGCAGGCCCAAACCAGGATCTCGACCCGGACCGGCTTCACCAAAACCCGCGCCGGCGTCCAACCCCGATCCTCGCCGAATCGCCCTCGGTCGAATCTCATCTAATGGTCTGGAGAAGTGACAAACGGTGAGGTCCCGAATTGCGGTCTTCGTTGCCATCATTCAATCGATTTTGCTTTTGGCGCATTGGTTTCTGTATAGGACCTGGACGGCTTTCTGGCTCACGGCCGATCCCCCGGGAATTTCGAAACTGGCAGTAGGACTGGCGCTGTTGTCGGTGAGTTTTGTGACCGCCTCCCTGCTGGCCTGGCGATATACCCACCTCGCCGTGCGGATCTTCTACACCATCTCCGCGGTCTGGCTGGGGATCTCGAGTTTTTGCTTTCTGGCGGCTTGCTCCTGCTGGGCAATCGATGGCGTAGCCCGTCTTTTCGGCGAGCGCCCGGATCGAAAGCTGCTCGTCGGGGTGCTGCTTGGCCTGGCGCTTTCGGCAAGCTGCTATGGCGTCGTCAATGCCGCCTGGACACGGGTGAAACGAGTCACCGTCAAGTTGCCGAATCTGCCCGCAGCCTGGCGCGGCCGGGTGGCGGCGCTCGTTAGCGACACTCATCTGGGCCACGTTCGCGGATACCGGTTTATGCGCCGCATCGTCCAGATGCTCATACGGCTGCGGCCCGACATTGTCTTTATCGCCGGCGACATGTATGACGGCACGGCAGCGAAAGTCGATGAACTGGCCGCACCCTGGGCCCAGCTTGCGGCGCCGCTCGGGGCATATTTTGTAACCGGCAATCACGAAGAATTTTCCGACCCCGCGAAATATCTCCGGGCGGTGAAACAGGCGGGCGTGCGAGTCCTGAACAATGAGAAGGTCGTAATCGATGGATTGCAGATTGTCGGCGTGCATTTTCGGGAATCAACCAACAATGAACGCTTGCGAGGGGTGCTGCGAGGAGCGGCTCTCGATCCTGACCGCGCCAGCCTCTTGCTGACGCACGCGCCCGACCGTTTGAAAATTGCCGAGGAAGAAGGCATCTCGCTGCAACTTTCCGGGCACACCCACGGCGGACAGTTCTTTCCCTTCACCTGGATCACTTCCCGCCTGTACGGGAAATTTGTCTATGGATTGCAGCGCCTGGGCAATCTACTGGTCTACACCTCCTACGGGGCAGGCACCTGGGGTCCGCCGCTGCGCGTAGGGACGACGCCTGAGATTGTGCTGATTCAGTTCGAACCGGCGTAACCGGTTTCTCCCCGCTAGCGGACCTGGACTTTTCGCAGACGCATTTCGTGCGAACACAGGGATGAGCTGTTGCGGGTTCTTCCCGCGAGCGGGGAGGAGTCGAGCCTCACTCCGAATTGCCGGGCAAACGTATTATTATTTTTTTTTGCGGGTGCCGACGATGGCGATGACGGCGCTCGTAGCTAAACTCGGTGCGGGACGTGCTCGTCGCGGTTGCGGGCGCGGGGCACAGGGCACCCAAAGTAAGTGCCAGGAACAGTGCAGCCAAGATCCGTTTGTACATGATTTTCCTCTCGCTCTATGGGCTACTCAGGGGACTTCAGTAGATCAATCTAGATTCCCCCTGCTTTAGTGTAGGGGTGCAGGCGCGGCTCCGGCAGCGGGCTTCGGCGCGCGCTTTGCGGCCGGCTCCGACCCCCAGTATTGGGGATCGGCTTCGATCCAGGATTTCTCAACGTAGCTCCATTCCGGAATCACCATCCAGATGTTGTCCTCGACGCTGGCCACGCTTTCCTCGGAAAGCTTGTTCATCCGCTGCCCTCCTTCGTCACCGAGCGCAGCGCCGAAATCCTTCTTATGCGCCAGGCCAGTGTCCTCATCCTTGAGGGACGTCATCGGCACCAAGACAAGATAGGCGTCCGTCGCTCCCGTTAGTGCTTCATAAGCCGCCCAGGGGATGTTTTGCTGGATCTTGAGATTGGCGTCGCGATAAAGCTTCGTCATTTCCTCAAACTGTCCGAGGTGACCAGAGCGCATATGGAAGATGAGCACCTCCCAGTAACGGGAGTGCGGGATGTCCGCTCCGGCGATGTTGTTGCTGAGGTCGGGGCGGTAATGCCAGATGGTGTCATGGACCTCGGATACGTTCGGGGCCTGGCGCGCATCCAGCGCATCGAACTTAGCGTCGGCCGCCGCGTCGCCGAGCAGCCACTCCTCGTTCTTTTGCAGCGCCTCGTAAGAATCGTAGCCGAAGAGGAAAAGCGCTCGCGGTGAGCCCGTCAGGGCCTCCAACCCCACGAAGTGCGTCGGGTCCTTGAGCTGCTGCGACAAGGCAGGGTATTCCGAAGCAACTTTGTCGTAGGGTCCATCCTGGTAGGGTTTTATGTTGTTCGTTTCGATGTTGAGGATGTTGGGCGGCGGAACTGCCGGAGTTTGTGCGTGTGCGGCCAGGGGGCCTGCCAGTGCCAGGGACAATCCGGCGACCGAACAAAGCCATTTCTTCATGTCTGCCCACCTCCAGGGGGCCAGAACCTGCATGGCTGGTTCAACAGCGGGTGATCCAGGAAGGAATCGTAGACAGTAGCAAAAAGCGTTTCTGTCCAATATGGATCACATTTCAATTTGGGTTGCAGAGTGGCAACCGCACATGTAGATGGCAATGATGGTAATGCGGTGGCTTTCGTGATCGATCCTGACGCTTCTTCGGGATGAAATTACCGTAAGGCCCACACGCAAGCACAGGGCGAGCTATCCGTAATCCTCGCGTGAGCGGCGACCGGCAGCGTGGGATCGAAGCGCACGGACCCGCCGATCTTGAATGATGGAATGCGATTTTCTGCGGCGAGTTTGTAAACGGCGTTCATAGATATTCAGCAGTGCGGCAACATCGGAGACGGGTTGTGGCACGAATCATATGCCCTCGATTCAGTGCAAGCCCATCGGAACGATGTGCCACACCCTTCAGCGCCGGAAGCGAACCCGACCCTTGCTGTCCTCCGACGTGGACTGAGAAGATTGGCGTCGCCGTTCCAAGGCCGGATGTAGTCTTGGTTATGTTGGGCCCAACATAACGCCCGCTTATGTCGCGCAGAGGTTTATGTGGCGCTCGCCCCGAGATGCGCGCAGGGACGCGCCGTTCGGCGCGGCCAAGCACCACATAACTTGACTCGTGGATGTGCGGGCTGCGAAGGGGAACAAGATTCAGATGTAACAGGTTGAACTCGACCTTACCGACAGCGACGATGAATCGCCAGTCTTCGGACACCGAGCAGCATTCTGGGAGGGAGTCCTCAACTGTCGCTCCGCGTACTTAATTTTTTCTCAGTCCCCGGTTAATCTTAGATCAACTGCGTCTCATTCTCGGCGCAGGTTTTCGGCGGGATCTTGCAAAGCGGCCCGGGTGCAGTCTTGCTGGGATCTGCTCGCTTGTACAGCAGTAACCACCAAGCGATTTGGTAAACTAAAAGAAAGTAAACCAGAAGCCGACGTAGCTCAGTTGGTAGAGCAGCCGATTCGTAATCGGCAGGTCNNGTAGAGCAGCCGATTCGTAATCCACTGGCCACCAGTTGGCTCCGATTATTTTCAGCGCTTTGAGGGGCATCCAGGGGCATCAAACGGCATAAAACGGGCGCATCCGGCACCGTTTTGGGCAAGGATTTGGGCAAAGACTTCGCCACCGCGCCCGTGTCTGTAAATGACGCTCCGCGCCGGTTGCCCGGCCACGACTGAAAGCCGTGTTCTTGACAGGCAGCGCGCGCTGCGGCGCGGTTCTCCGCTATGTCGGAATATGGGGGTATTCCGACTCTGGCCGGTCGAAAGCCAGATTTGCTATCATGCGCCCTGCGTCGTTCCTCCTCGACCTCTGACAAGCTTCGGACCAATCCAGCACCTCACAAACCGTCCGAGGTTTGCGAAAAAATTGTCTATTTGAGGAGGAAATCCAAGATACAAATATCCGGCAGGACTTAGGCTTGATTGCAAATACGGCTCACCGATCCCGTTCATTTATCTCTTGCTCAAGAGTCTTGAGACGCAAAACTATCTTGTCAAACCCCGGCGGCTCAACGTCGAACATTCTGTCTGTGACCATTTGCCCAAAGTCTGCCTTCAGAGCATCGAGCAGTGGACCATCGGGGACCAACCGTAGTTTTCCGACGAGACACGCGTCATAGTTCGCCGTAGCTGAGTGGAAAAACACCTTCTTATGCTTCACCACCTCCGCGAGCGATTCACGGCTGGACAATGACCTTTTTCCAATTTCATGATCAGCCAGGGCCGCCAAGTCTGACCAGTGACGAGACATGCGACTGGCATCCAGTCTCGGCTCCGGTCGAAGGCACTCGGCATGAATCAGCGTGGCCTTTTCCCAGAACGTCCGCACGGGAGAAAGAACCCGCACTCTTGCAGACGGGAACTCCAGTTCCTTGATCACTTCGGCAATGTAGGGCCGAATGGAATGTTCTTCATTCGGCTCAGTTACGTTGCGCCCACCGAACTCAAGAAAGACGTTTTCGCGGTCCCCGTAAACGGACGGATAGTAGATGCGCATGCTTTCTCCGTCCTCCGAGAGTTCGATGGCTTTTTCACGCGTCGCGAAAGGCGCGAAAAGATTCTCGAAATACGGCAACACAACATCGTGGGTGTGTTGCTTGACGTGTGCTTTCAGCGCTTCGCTGAATTGTTTTTGCGCCGTCTTGGAGAGGCCGGGCACAAACGGATCGATGCCCGCATCGAGGGATCTGTAGTCGATCGTGACATCCACGTCTTCCGAAAAGCGTCTAATCGCGTCAAACACCTTAGACAGTGAAGTTCCCCCCTTGAATGCCATCGGGAGACGCTCCGGCATGCCAAAGAGGTTCTGGAGCGCCCAGCAGATCCAAACATCTTTTTCCAGGTGTTCCGGACGGCGACCGAGCTTAACCGCGCACGTTTGAAGGATGCTGGCCTGCTCATCGGGCGGAAGTTGGAGAAAAGTTTCAGACACTCGATCCGCCTTGTTCATTCCGATGCAGGGTTTCGGCCATCCAACCCGGCATCGACCGAGCTTCCGCCTTCAATTGTTCAAAAGCTTCTGGCGACAATTTCTCGCGAATAGTCTCAATCGCATGGGGCGTTACATGCGCCTTGCCCAAGTACCAGAGCGCGGTCAGGGCAAGACCGGAAGGCTGGCCCGCGAGCGCCAGCTTACGAGACGGAACATGCTTAAACACCAGTTGCAGATTGCCGACCTTGAGCTTTCGGCCAGGACCGCTCGTATAGAAAACCGACTGCATCGGCATCTGCGTCGTCAGTCCGAGCAGTCGAGCGGCTTCGGCGCCTTGCACCTGCAGCGTCTCTCCGTGAGCACTCGCAATCGCCTGAGCGATCTTTGCCGGCTCAGGCATGACTTGACCGACATACTTGCTTGTCTTCGGCCGCACGAAAACCCCACGCGCGAGGCGCGCGATTTGCTCATGCTTAACCATCCGCGACAAGGCCTGATCTACAGCCGCTCGCCTTCCCGCTCCTGTAAATTGCGTTGAGGTGAAGGGTTCGCCGAGTGCGATCTTTTCAATTTGTGTGCGAATCGCTTCCGCAGTGGGCATGTTGCGCCTCTCCTTCAGATCTAGTCATTGTGTCAGAAAAACTATATATTAATCTGACATAACTGTCAATAGTAGAACCATGTTCCTAAGTATATCCTTCCTATTGTTCATGTTTTATGAGAACATTGTACCAACATGATCAGCAATGACCTAAAAGCGGCTTTGGTGGAACTCGGAATTACGCAGGCCGATTTTGCGCGCTTGATTGATATCACTCCCAGGGCAGTTGCCCTCTGGATGGCTGATGAGCGCGCGATTCCAGGCCCAGCCGAGGCGTATGTACGCCTTCTGCGGCTTCTCCCCCCGAGTCTTCGCCAGGTCGAACTGAGTCGGCTGATACAGAAAGGAACAGCTATGCGTGATGGCATGTTTGGAATTACGTTTCAAGGCCAGCAGGGGGCCGGCATGGGAGTGCTCGTCTTCGATAATGGGCGAGTCTACGGAACAGACACGGAAGGTGTTCGGTATGACGGAGACTATCTTTTCAACGAAGGTTCCGGTTTGGCCGACGTCAAGCTCAAGGTCACTTTCCCACCCCACGTTAAAGCAGTTTTCGGTATCTCAAACCCTTACGAGTGGGCCTTCGATGTCACCACGACGTTCGACCCGAAGCAGCAATCCGGGGCGCTAGCAGTCAACACGTCTCTTGGCAAGCCAATCAACGCTCAGTTTAGATTTCTCCGGGGCCTTCCCGAGGCCGCGTGAGCGCTTCGTCTTGGCGTGAATCAATATCCACTTAGCTAAACGGAAAGGAACAAGGAAAAATGGCAAAACAACCTGGCCTCGATGATCGGCACCGCGATAAAAGCGGACAGACCCGCGAGAAGAACAGCAACACCCGCATCGACACGTTGCGGGATACCTACGGACCGGACTTCGCCCCCGGACTACGCGGTGACGCGCACCTGAGGACGCTGCTCGACCGCACAAGCAGCAACTCGCTGTCGGATTACCTGAAGAAACACGATCGATAACGGCGGACTGACAAGCAGAAAATGGGCGTGCCACCGCCGGAGTTGAAGTGCGCCGCGTGCCGTCAAGCAGGGCTACAATTAGACTTGCTATGCCCTACANNCCCACAACCGGGTACTATCCTCAAAGTTAGAAGTACCCGGACGCCTGCCATTGAGCATTGGGGGGTTGCCTACTGGCCCAATCCGTTGACGGGCGAGCCTCAAATGATCCACGGTATGAAGGGTGATTTTTACCGGATAACTCCGAAATCTGAATTCGATAACGGCCAACCATGCACTGCAGTTTGGACCCCCGAAACACCACAACGAGCCGCGGCAATAATTGCGCGTATGGAGCTTCTCCTTGGGCAGCCATGGCACCTGACTCGACTAAACTGCGAGCAAGGCGTGATGTGGGCCTTGACGGGCAAGGCGACCAGTAAGCAGTTGGAGCGCGGCGGTGTCGTTGCCGCGATTGTCGTAGGCATTGCTATTGTCAGTAGCCTCTAGTCCTGTAGCGGTCGCGGCGCCTGGTATGCCTTGGCATAGCGCCTGGAATAGCCAACGGATAAGCCATCGCTGGCCCGAGAATCCGATACTCCCCCAGATGTCCTACAGCGAACAAATGGCGAATGTGTTAAATTGCATTTGTGACACTTAGAGCCTGCACCGTCGTTATCCAAGATCTGAACCGGACCGCGCACTCGCTCGACGTGACGGCGGAAACTCTCTACGAAGCCATCGCCCAGGCCCTCGCCGCTCTTCGCGCTCACGACTGGGTCGGCGACATCGGAAAAGGACTGACAACTGTCACCGTCAAAGTCCGCTATCCCGAGGTGACGCACATCGTGAAGATTCAGGACTTCGAAAACTGGCTGAACAATAGCTGCAAAAGCCCGGCGGAAACCGTGCTGAAGACCCGGCTGCGCCAGATGCTTGGATTGCACAAAAAGTAAGAAGGATCGAATGCGAGGTTCCGGGACGTTGCGGCGTGAATTGAGTGCCAAAAACCAGCAGATCGCGATGACGAGCGGCTCATTATACGAGCTGACAGCGGGCGAAACCTTCGAACGCGCGGTCGCCGCGCTTGCCTTATGCCCCGCTAGGGTCCCAAGGGGCTCTAACTATGCAGTGAGTAGGGGGGACTAGCTTATTCGCCGTACCCTCTGTCTTTCAATTTCCCGAGATAAATCCGGTAGATGAAGCGGATGTTTACGAATATTAAAAATATCTAGACAGGAATGTTAATTCTTCTATGCTAGGGTCACTTAGAAACCATCGATTTTCACACCCTACCTGAGCGACCTCTCCATGGTAACCGAACGAGCGCCCCCTGACCCGCGACTGAAGATCGGTCCCGAAGGCATTGATCCCGCTTCGCTCCAAGAGATCGTCGATATCGACCCGGCCTCGCTCCAGAGAATCGTCGCCGCGATCGTGGGCGCCCAGCGGACTCTGCGCAGCGAGCGCACTCGGGCTGGCCTTGCGACCGCGAGACAGCGCAGCCAGAAACTCGGTCGCCCGCGCGCTCTGAGCGAACCCCAGATCGCTCTCGCCCGCCGCATGATGGTCGGGGGCGCGACGAGAAAAGTCATCGCCCAGACGCTGAAGGTCGCGCTCTCGACCCTCCATCTCGCTCTCAAACCCTACGCTGCCGAGGCTCCGCCTCGCCCAAAGCCGCCCGTTCCCCCCCGCGCTCTGAGCGAGACCCAGATCGCTCTCGCGCGCCGCATGCTGGCCGACGGCGTGACGAGAAGAATCATCGCCACCACGCTGAAGGTCGCGCCCTCGACCCTCTCTATCGCCCTCAAGCCCTATGGTACGGGTCCGCATCCCCAAATGGGTCGCCGCAGAGAAACGACTTGCGCCGTAAACTCGGCGGACGCCGCGAAGCAGTCCGACGCAGGCGAAGCCAGCACGCCTTCGCCCGCTGAGCCGCAGGATCTTATCGATGCTCCCCCGGCCGACAAGCTGAAGGGCGTGCGCGATCGAGCCATCATGGCGACCCTGCATTACCACGACATAAACCGCGAAGAACTTGCGCGATTGCGGGTCAAAGACCTGCGCACCCGCCAGGGCATTTTGCATCTGCGTATCACGGACAAGCGCGGCAAGATCCGCTTCGTGCCCCTGAACGCCTCCGCCCAGCGCAGGATCGAACGCTACCTGAATCTGGCGGGACATGGGGGCGACCGCGACGGCGCGCTGTTCCGTCCCGTGAAAAACTCCCACGGACGCCTTGACCGGCACATCGATCACACATCGGTCTCCCGAAATGTCGTGCGCAAGTACCGTCTGGCGACCGGCATCACCGACGACCTGCATGGCCTTCGCACGCATGCCACCGCACGCGACTACGGCTCCGAACCGGCCAAACCGACGGAGCCGCGCAAATGAAAACCTTCCAGATCTCCGGCTCTCGCACCGCCAGGAATCTATTCCTAACGCTCTGCGCGAACGCCTCCGGGCGCGCCCCGCCTTGCACGCCGACCCGGATCGGATTTCGCGCCCGCCAATTCTCGCCAACCGTTCTTGCAACCTCGCTCCGCAATCTGACCCGCGCTCGCCAACTTTCCCTAACACTTCTAACCTCTCGGCCCACCCGCACAATTAGGAATCTATTCCTAGCCGCCCACCCGCCCACTTCCGGGCGCGCGCCACCTAATCGGATCGCACCCCGCGCCCGTCAACACTCCCTAACGTCACTTCCTTTCTTACTCCTCCTTCTTCTTTCCCCTCACGCTGCCCACGCCCAAGCCAACCCGACCGTGGGCGGCGGCGGCGCCTGCGCCGGGTTCGTCGACAGCGACACCACGACTCAGGGCGCCCAGCTTGCCGCGAACGATGGCCTCTACACCTGCCAAAGCAGCCTGTGGGTGCCCGAGACATTGGTCGTCGGCAGCGTCTTGCAGAACGGAAGCGCTCCGACCTGCAGTTCGGCGACCGCCGGCATGCTGTATTACACCGGGGGCACCGTCGAATTTTGTAACGGCTCGGCTTTTACGTCCTTCGCCGCTGGTGTCAGTGTGGCGCTGTCCAACATCACGGCGGCGACGGGGGCCAACACGATCTCGAGCGGCAGCAACGCGCAGGTGTGGAACTGGTCGCTGGGCGCCACGACCAACACGGCCTTCACCTTCGGCGAAGCCGCAGCCGCCAGCGGCGCCAGCCAACTCGTGGACATCACGACGGCGGGGGGCTCGACGGCCGTGCCGCTGACCATCACCAATGGCGGCGCCGCCAGCTCTGTCGCGATCAACATGAGCACCGGCGGCCTCGCCATCGGCGGCACCAATGTCCTAGCGCTGCCCCATGCGGATACGACCAGCATCGCGGTCGGCCAGGGCGCGCTCGCTTCTCAGAGCGCGATCAGCGAAGATAATACCGCTGTCGGCTACGACGCGCTCGGCTCCAACACGACCGGCACCGACAACACCGCCCTCGGTTGGGGCGCTCTTTTGGTCACGACTGGCAACTTCAACACCGCCCTCGGCTACGCCGCCCTCTTCTCCAACACGACCGGCACCTCCAGCACGGCGGTCGGCGACGACGCACTCAACCAAGCCACCGGCAGCCCGAACGACGCGTTCGGCTATGCGGCCGGAGAATACATCACGACCGGCTCCGACAACATCGCCATCGGCTACGCGGCGCTGCAGAGCACCAGCGCCCATCCCCTGACCGCCGCGAACGCTGGCAACATCGCGCTCGGCGACTACGCGCTGGACGCGATCACCGGCGCGGCTACGGGCAACATCGCGATCGGCTACAACGCGCTGACCGCATCCACGATCAATTCCACGAACCCGAACACGGCGATCGGCTATGAGGCCATGCAATACGCCACGACCGGAACCAACAACACCGCGATCGGCAATCTGGCGATGCAGGGCTCCTCCGCCAACGCTCTGACGGGCTCCCAGAACACGGCGATCGGCGATTCGGCGCTTGCCCAGATTCAGACAACTGGCAACGGCAACACCGCCATCGGCTACCAGACGCTCTATGACACCACCACCGGCTACCAAAACGCCGCTATCGGCTATCAGGCGCTGTATCACAATACCTCCGGCGGTTACAACATCGCCATCGGCACCCAGGCGCTCTTCGCCCTCACCACCGGCATCGACAACACCGCCGTCGGTGCCAACGCGCTCCAATACAACACCGNNCACCGCCAACGGCAACACCGCCTTCGGCTACCAGGCGCTCCTCAACACCACCAGTGGAGGCAGCAACACGGCAGTCGGCGACCAGGCGCTATACAGCAACTACACCGGCGGCAATCTCGTCGCGCTCGGCAGCGGGGCGCTCTTCTCCGCAAGCAGCGGCCCGAACACGGCCATCGGTGTGTCCGCGGGTTCAAGTGTCACCAACGGAACCGACAATACGCTGGTCGGATATCTGGCGGGCAAAGACATCAACAGCGGCAGCCACAACATCGTGCTGGGCGAAGACGGAACCGGGGGCGGCGAGGTCACCACCGGCAGCAGCAACATCGTCATCGGNNTCGGTAACACGCTCTCGAACCTCACCAACACCAGCAGCAACCAGCTCGACATCGGCGACCTGATCATGGGCACGATCGGGAGCAGCGAAGTTGCCATCAACACCACGACCTATGAAGGCACCGGTCTTACCCTCGGCAAAGGCAATGGCTTGTATCTGCTGGGTGGGACCTCGGGCTATGTCGGCTTTGCTCCGCCAGCGACACCGACTTCGGTGACCTACACGCTGCCATCCGGTCCTCCCGCTGGCGCTGGCTATGTGCTGAGCAGCACCA
>PKYX01000437.1 GCA_003132825.1 Acidobacteriaceae bacterium | reverse complement strand
CGAGCATCTATCGGATGTATTCCCTTTCCATCATCTATCGCAAGGACATTCGGGAACTGCTTTCCTGGTACGGGGTCGAGCTGAATTCGGCGGCCGAAGACTTGGAATTATCCTCGCCTCGCAAGTCGCACTTCTCAAATGCGCTGGCCAATGTCTCCGTGGTGCAGGTGCCCATTCGGATGGATCCGAGCTTTGACCCGCGGCAAACCGCGAACATCGGCCGCATGGTGGAACAGTGGGGCCTGGTTCCACTGGCCCATTTAGCCCAGTTTGCCAACTGCCAATACACCTACGGATACATTGGCAGCGCAGATTTGACCATGTATCCCATTCTCCCCCCGGGCACGTTCGTGCAGGTGGATGAGTCCAGGGATACGGTGACGGCCGGCACCTGGAGATCAGAATACGAGCGTCCCATCTACTTTGTGGAAACCCGCACTGGCTACATTTGCTGTTGGTGCAGCCTGGTCGGTGACGAGATCACCCTGCAGTCCCATCCCCTATCGCCCGTCCCGGCCCGAATTCTCCGCTATCCGCAGGAAGCGGACGTGGTGGGCCAAGTGGTGGGAGTGGCTATGAGATTAGGCGAATGGCGTCCGGTCGAACCTTTATCAGGCCCGAAAGAGCGCGAAGCATTGAATTGAAGTGGCGCGCCGATCCGGCGCCCGGTTGCGGCGGTAACAGATCAAGATTTTGAATGAGTCCATCCAGGTAGAGCGCGGGCGTGGTTCCCGCCATGCGGCTGGACTGTTCCACATCGACCAGCAAGCGATGGAGCGGCGTCGAGAGGATGCGGGAAACCACATAGCGATGTTCCTGCTCGAGCGCTTTATGGGCCGCCAAGTCTCCGTGGATTCGCGCTAGACCCCAGTGGGTGTAGGTCCCTTCTCGATCCCGCAATCCCGCAAAATACTCCAATCTTCGCAGGCTGCCTGAAATCGCTTTCAGGGTGGTGGATCGCAAGTCTTCGAGCGCGGAATTCAGCGTCATAACCGTTACATTTTCGAGAAGACTAACATTACCTCGGTGATCTGGCCGGATGGCTCCCGGTAGCACATTATCACGGTGCAACCCTACCTTGAAAGGACTTTGCACCGTGAAAAAAACTCTTGTGTTGTTGGCCGCGGTACTGTTTCTGAGCTCGCTCTGCGTTCCCACTTTGAAAGCGGACGGGTGGCCTGATCCCAGCTGCTCGACCGGCTACTGCATTCCAAATGGCGGCCATTGAGTTAATTCCCTGAGCACCTAAGTGGTTGTAGGCCACCGCAAAAAGAGGTATATTTCGGGCGCGGTGGCCCTATGACCCTGCGGGTAGTGCTTTGGGATTATTTACTGGTCGCTCCCCGGCTGCTGCTGCTGGTGGTTTTCATTGCCCTCTTGCGCCATCGGCTGTACCGCCGATTCCCGATGTTCTTCGCCTATGTGGTGTCGGAGATCGTCCAGGCGGCCGTGATCTTACCCGCGATGTTCTCGCATTTGAGCCGTGGCGCCATTTACGCGGCCGCGTTCTATTCCCTACTTGTGCTGAGCATCGCTCTGCGGTTTGGCGTCATTCACGAGATTTTTGCCCACATGCTTCGCAACTACGCCGTACTCCACCGCTTAGGCAAGCCGCTGTTCCGTTGGGTGACGGTCGGGCTTTTGCTCATGGGCTTAGCTGTGGCGGCCTATCAGGGAGGGCATGACGCCCGTCCCTTTACCTCCAGCCTGCATGCGCTGGACCTCGCCGCGAGTATTCTGCAGTGCGGCTTGCTGCTCGGTCTTTTCTTTTTCTCGAGCTACTTGGGCTTGTCTTGGCACAGTTACCTTTTTGGCATTGCGCTTGGCTTGGGGGCGTTTGCCAGTGCGAACCTGGTGGCGGCCGCGATCCGATCGCAGACCGGCTTTCTCTACAGCAATCCTCTCAACTACTTTACGATGGCAACCTATCAAGGTTGTGTCCTGGTCTGGGTGTTTTATCTGCTCGCGCCCGAGCGGGTTGCGCAATACACATTGAAGACGCTGCCGGAGAATGACTTGGAAGTGTGGAACCAGGAACTGCGGCGGCTGTCGTGAGCATGACCGTCACCTTCATCCTCGTTTTAGTGGGACTGCTGGCGCTTTCCTCCCTGGTGGGACTGGCCAAGGGTCGAACTTTGGCCAATCGGCGCGCCCAGGATGCGGCCGGCGAGATTCACCCGGTGGACGTGGAGGCTTTTCGCAACCTGATCGATCCCTCCGAGGCGCAGTTCCTGCGCTCCAACCTGCCGCCGCCGGAGTTCAGGAGAGTCGAGCGCGAGCGCTTGCGGGCCGCCGTCGAGTACATTTCCTGCGCCGCCCACAATGCCAAGGTGCTGATGCGTATGGGGGAGGCCGCGCGCCATAGTCCCGAGCTTGCGGTGGCGGAAGCGGGAGAAAAATTGGTCAACACCGCCATTCGGCTTCGGGTCTATGCTTTGCAGGCGACGGCGAAACTCTATCTCAGAATGGTCTTTCCGGGAGCCCCGTTTGCGCCGGTCGGTCTGGCGGAAAGCTATGAACGGATGACCGGATTGGTGCTCTTGCTCGGCCGGATGGAAACCGCCCGCCGCAATGTATCTTCTGCCGTCTGAGTCCCTCTTCGACACCTCTCGCTACACGGAAACCGTCTCGCCAGCATCATAGTGGCCGAAGATTGTGTTTTCACCAGCCATGAATCGGGAATCGTCAACTGCAGACCAGAAGGAGTCGGCCGTATTGGACCGACGCCAGGAGCCATCGGGCCCCACGCCGGGCCGCGGGAAAAGACCGATTCGCCACTGGGTCTATGGGGTCGGGGCGGTGGTCGCTCTGCTCCTCGTGGGGGCCACTTTGGTGGGCATTTATGCCCGGCCCTTGCTTCATGCCCGGGCGCTCGCCATGCTGCGCAGCCGTTTTCAGGGGCAGGTGGAGATCGGGGATTTTCATATCCAATTGTTTCCCATTCCGACCGTGACCGGCTCAGCGATTGTGGTGCGGCACCACGGCCGGACCGACGTGCCGCCCTTAATCGAGATCCGGGAGTTTTCCGCCACCGCGAGTTTCACCGGCCTTCTCGGCCAGCCGCTGCACATTCATACCGTCCACCTGCAAGGCCTGGTCATTCATTTTCCTCCGAAGGAGCCGGGCGAGAACGCGAAACTGGCAGGCTCTTCGCCGAAGGATGTGCCCGTCTTGATTGATGAACTGGTCGCCGATGACGCGGAGCTCGACATGCTTCCGGCAAACCCGGCAAAGCCGACCCACCAATTCCTGATCCATCAACTCGCCATGCGCCACTTGGGCCGGGGACGCGCCGCCCCCTTCGTGGCGGTGCTGACCAACCCGGCGCCACCGGGAGAAATCCACGTGCGCGGAGATTTTGGTCCCTGGCAGCCCGACGATCCTCGCACCACGCCGCTCGCCGCCACCTACACCTTTGACCATGCCGACCTTTCGGTTTTCAAGGGCATTGCGGGGATTTTGGCGTCGCAAGGGAAATTTGCCGGACCGCTCGATCAATTGCAGGTCGAAGGAAAAACCACCACTCCGGACTTTACCGTGACCAGCGGCGGGCATCCCATGATGCTCCAGACCGAATTCAGCGCCACCGTAGATGGCACCAACGGCGACACCTTGCTGCACCCGGTCATCGCTCATTTACTGGGTTCGACCCTGATTTGTAACGGTAAAGTGATCAAGGCGGCCAGCGGCAAGGGACGCGACGTTCTGTTGGATGTGACCGCCAGAAATGCGCGCATCGAAGACCTGCTTCGCCTGGCCGTGAAAACCGCCCAACCGCCGATGACGGGCACGGTGAATCTCGACACCAAGTTCGACCTGCCTTCTCCCTACGAGGGAGGCGAAGTCCTCGACCGCCTCCAGCTGGACGGGAAATTTGGCATCGGCGACATGCAATTTACCAGTCCCGAGGTCCGGGGCAAGGTCGGGAACCTGAGCGAGCGGGCGCAAGGCCGGCCGAACGACCACGAAGACGACCCGTTGTCCCAACTGCGAGGCGATTTCCGACTGCGCCGAGCCATCATCACGTTGCGGGATCTGGGCTTTCAGGTGGCGGGCGCCAAGGTCGAGCTCGATGGCAGCTATGGCCTGCGCAGCGAGGCCCTCGATTTTCATGGAAAGGTTCAACTGCAGGCCAAGCCCTCGCAGATGGTGACCGGATTTAAGTCCGATCTGCTGCGGCCCTTCGATCATTTCCTGCGCAAGAATGGCGTGACCGAACTGCCCATCAAGGTGACGGGAAAAAGGGATCATCCCGACTTCGGTTTAGATTTCCACGGCAAGCAGCACCATCCGGCTCAGCCGCAATCCAGTCAGCGGCAATAAAGGCCGGCCGCGGCCATCCGGACGGCCAAGCGCCCTGCCTCAGTCGACGTGCTCGCCTTCCTCGACAAACCCCTGCTCGGGCGGCGGGAGCCGATCTCCGGGACGTGCCCACGCCACATACAGGGTGGGCCACAGAATCACGCTGATGAATAGCTCCACAATGAGGCCGCCGACCACCACGATCGCGAAAGGCCGTTGTGAGTCGGAGCCGATGTCGTGCGACATGGCGGCCGGCAGCAGCCCGAGCGTGGCCACGAGCATAGTCATCATGATGGGCCGCAATCTGAGTCCAGCGCCTTCCCGGGCGGCCTCGCGTACGGCGAGTCCGCGCACCCGCAGCTGGTTGATGTACTCGATCATGATGACGCCAATCTCCACCGAAACCCCGATCAGCGCCAAAAACCCCAATCCGGACGACACGCTGAAGTGGGTTCCTGTCAGCAGCAGGCTGAAAAATCCCCCGAGGGGGGAGAGGCCGACCACGATCAGAATCAATCCCACCCATTTCCAGGAGCCGAATGCGGTGTAGAGGATGAACGCCATGAGCAAGACGGTGATGGGCACGATGAAGGCCAGCCGGCGGTTGGC
>PKYX01000082.1 GCA_003132825.1 Acidobacteriaceae bacterium | reverse complement strand
GCAAAAAAGGCCCTGATGTCTGGCAGTTTCGCTGGTCTGAGACCAGGCTTGACGGCAAGCGTTTTTACCACAAGAAAATTGTCGCCACAGTCGAGCAATACCCTGATGAAGATGCTGCGCGGCGCTCCGTAGTGGGGTTGGTCTCAGAACTCAACGCCGATGGCCGACCAACGAATTCCGATGTCCTGACCGTTGCTCAACTCTGTGATCACTTCGAGCAACGCGAACTTTCGAAGGGCAACACTTGGCGCAGTCATGCCACAAAGAAAATCTATCAGGCGTACTTGAGCCGCTGGATTCGTCCTCATTGGCAGAAATACGGACTTGCCGAGGTTAGAACGATACAAGTCGAGTCCTGGCTTCGCGGATTGCCATTAGCAAAAAGCCANNGAGAACGCACACTAGTCCTTCTTGCCGCATCAACCGGGTTGCGGCAGAGCGAGATATTCGGCTTAAAGTGGGGCGATAGCGACTTCGAGAGAGGCACGATGAGCGTCATCCGCTCCATCGTCTACGGAGTGGTAGGCCCGTGCAAGACCGAATCATCGCAAAAGCCCGTGCCAATGCATCCGACTCTCGCGGACGCTCTGATGCAGTGGAGAAAACGTTGTACATATATCAAGCCCGAGGACTGGGTTTTTGCAAGTAAGCGCTATCGGGGCCGAAGACCTTACTGAGGCCAGGCGATCTTGCGCAAATACATACGTCCCGCGGCGCAACGAGTCGGAATTCAGAAGCGATTTGGATGGCATACGTTTCGGCACAGCTACTCGACTCTGCTGCGAAGCGTGGGGACTGAGTTCAAGGTGATGCAGGAGTTGCTGAGGCATTCATCGTTCCGCTCTACGTTGGATGTTTACACGCAGGCAGTAACGCCCGCGAAGCATGCAGCGCAGGCGGCGGTAATGTCGCTGGTCTTTTCTTCCGATAAGTCAGGAGGGGCACTCGTTGCTGGATAGGAAACTGCGGGTCGCTGAAAAGGGGCACAAAAGGGCGCGAAACGTGTCCTTTTTNNGCGGGAGGTCACCCGCTGGCCCACGCAGAATCAGGCGGTTAGGTGTGCGGTTGTCGGCAACCGTTGGCTTCATTGGGCAGCGTAGGCTTGTTTTTGTGCAAAGATTTGTGCAACCGTTAAGCCCATGTCGGGCGCGCGCGCGAAAACCTAGGCACAAATGAATAACTACCGATGTCACCGGAGAACTCAAGAAAATGGCGTTGTAATTTCTGGAATGCTGACGGCTGCGGAACGCCGCAAACCCGATTAGAGTTCGTTGGGACGTTCCGAAAGCGAAATCGAGTACGCTATTCCTACCAGTCCTTCGTTACTACTGGCATCCCGACAGTTCTTCGGCGTCAGCTCGATAAGAAGTTCCTGCACAGCGCGGTAACCTTGATCGATGGCCTGATTGGTGTATGCCGAATACTCCCCCACGATTCCGGGCGGATGACGAGCAAACCAGAAGTCTACATCGCGTTACGTCAGAGTTGCCCGTGACTCGAGCGTTTCAAGAGTCCTCACTCTTCTCGGGGCGTCACGAGCTGATCGCTCCAAATCGAGTGGTCAGAAACTGCGAACTGCTCGTTATTGGACTAGGGCTATTCCTTGGGAAGATCGATCATGACGACCTGCGAGTTTTCGCGTAAGCGGTCGAAGACGATTTGTTTCCCGTCGCTTGTGACGTCGAAGGTCCGCATGGCGGCACGGTTTTGCAGCCTGGTGAGCGCGCGCGACTTCATGGAGGCGAGATCGAGTAGCCAGAAGTCCTGTGCTGCGAGCAGTCCCTGCATGTAGATCAGACTCTTGCCATCAGGCGAGAAGCGCACGTGCTCGCCCAAGCGCCGCAAGCTGATATGGGGCAATTCGACGCTGGTTCCGTCCGGACGTACGGCAAGGAGCGGAGCGAAGGTGCTCACATTCGTACCCGCATATACGACCAGGCTTCCATCCGGCGACCAGACTGGATTGAGTGCTTGCCCGGCGACCAAGCGGAATGGCGATCCGCCCTCCAACGGAATCTTGAAAAGCCCGGGACCGGTGGCGTCGCTGCCACCAGTGACGATCCATCTGCCATCCGGCGACCAGCAGCTCGTACCTTGGACGTCAATTCCCTCCGCGATGGGCTGGAGTTCGGCGCCGTCTGAAGAGAGGACATGTAGTTGGCGTTTCCCGCTCCGCCGTAGCACAATGGCCACGCGACCTCCATCCGGCGAAACGGCGGGCGTTTCCAGCAGAGCGCCATCGGCACCCTTCCAGACCTCAGTGGCCTGCCCGTTCCGAAGGCGCCATAGTCCGTCGCCCGTCCCGAGGGAAGATAAATAAAACAGCGACGAGCCACCGAAACGGGGCGCCAGCGCCCGCACGGTCGGCACTGTAAACGGCTTTACATCGTGTTCTTCGGCGACGCGATCAAGAATCGGAACAGTCCAAAGCCCCGCGACGGGATTGCTGATGGTGGCCACCAGCTTACGGCCGTCAGCGCTGGCTTGCACCGACGTATATTGCTCGAGACCGATGCTCGCGCGCCGCGAGTCCTTCCGTTTCAGATCAAACGCCCACAGCCAAGGCCCTGAGCCGTCCCCGTCGCGCGCCACGTAGAACACCGTCCGGTTGCCGACCGGCGTTGGATAAGCGACATCTGTATTAATTTGCGTGAGGCGCTCTGGGTTCTGGCCGGCCGGGTCGATGCGCCATAAATCCATCTCCCTCGTCGCCGGTGTCCCATGCGCGAAATAGATCCAACGGCCGTCAGGCGACCAAGTTGGAAAATGGTTGTGAATTCCCGGACGTTCCACGAATATCCGCTGCGCATTGGCGCCAGAGCGGTCCGCCACGAACATGGGATCGCCCTTACCGAAGGTATGATAGACAATCCGCTCGCCGTCCGGCGACCAGGCCAGGTTGGCGGTGTCCTCGCCGAGGAAATTACGCGGCGTACCTCCCGTCAGCGGCATCAGCCGCAGCCGCATACCCACATCACCACCGCCGAGCCAAATTTCCGAGCCATCGCCCGAAAAACCTACACTTCGTAACGGTCCGGGTAACGGGCCCGCCTTCCCCTGTGTCAGATTAATCAGACGTCCAGTACCCACCTGGGTGAGCCATACATCGAAGGGGCCGTCATGATCGGAGACAAAAGCCACGAACCTGCCGTCCGGCGAGATCGCCGCCTCCACGCTCTCGAAGTCGGTCACGCGCGTGAAATGCGCTTTTTCGAGCGGGTTGGCCGGTGCAGCCGCCGGCCGAACCATTTCCCAGACCGCAGTTCCCATCAGCAGTGCAGCGGCTATGACCCAGGGGAGCCACGCTCGCCTTGACTTCGGCTGCGGCACACCCTTCGCGGTCGACGTTCCGCTCAGCGATTCAAGGGCAAACGCCAGATCACTGGCCGACTGGAATCGCCGCTCGACATTCTTTTCCAGGCATCGCACAAGAATCCGTTGCAGTTCCAGCGGACCTTGCCAGCCGGTATCGCTCAGCGCCTGTGGCTCTTCGCGCAAAATTGCGGTCATCGTTTCTGCGGACGTCTCGCGTTTGAANNGGCGACATGTAGCCTACGGTACCCATCACCATACCCGGCAAAGTCGGCGGGCTCGTTAGCGTCACTGTAGTTTCGTGGTTTTCCTCCGGCCTCACCAGCTTCGCCAGCCCGAAATCCAGCACTTTAATCCGTCCGTCACGAGTGACAAACACGTTCTCCGGTTTCAGATCCCGGTGCACGATTCCTTTCTCGTGTGCGGCCGCGAGTCCCTGCGCGATGCCGAGCGCGCGTTCGATCACGCGCCGCACCGGCAGCGGCCCTGATACGAGCTTCTCCCGCAGTGTTTGTCCTTCAAGAAATTCGCTGACCAGAAACGGCGCACCGTCGTGCGCACCAATGTCATGGATTCCCAGGATGTTCGGATGGTTCAGTGCCGCAATCGTGCGCGCTTCCTGTTCGAAACGCCGCAGTCGGTCGGCATCATGAGCCAGCGCCTCTGGCAGCACTTTGATCGCGACATCACGCCCGAGCCGCGTGTCGCGTGCGCGGTACACCTCGCCCATGCCGCCCGCTCCTACTGGCGATACGATCTCGTACGGCCCGAGTTTAGTGCCCGAGGTAAGCGCCATCGATGCGCGCAATTATAGCCCGTACGCATTGCAGAGGATGCGTACCGATTCCGGACGGTTAGTCGGCAAACCGGAAGTGCGCGCTGAGCA
>PKYX01000322.1 GCA_003132825.1 Acidobacteriaceae bacterium | reverse complement strand
GTTGTTCTGGAGAGCGAAATGCATGAGCGGACCTCCGGCCGCCAGCGGCAGAACCAGCGCGCAGCCGTACACGCCGGCGCCCGCGATCCCGGTGAATAACACGCCTTCCACCAACCACCGCCCCAGCCGCGGCAGCCCCCCGACCCAGCGCTCGCCTAGGGCCGCGCCCATCGCTATCAGCATGGGATAAGCCGCTGCCAGGTAGTAGTATCGGCCCTTCTCAAAACAGAAGAGCGCCAGCGGGACCAGGTACATCCAGGCCAGCAGACGATAACGCCGGTTGAGCAGAAACGACCACAAGCCGGCGATCCACAGCGGGGCCGCATAGAAATTCGTGCAGATCAGGAACTGATTGAGCACAAATCCATTCGCTCGCCCCTCTCTCACGTCGCGCACGTGAATATGCTGAAGGAAATGGTATGTGATGAATCCGTGGCGCGCTTCCCACACCAGGTTGGGCAGAAAAATCAGCAGCGCCAGTACTGCGCCACCCCAGAGCCACCCGCTCAGGAAAAACCGGCGGTTGCGCGTCAGCAGAAGCCCGCCGAGTATCCCTGCCACATAAAAGAGGATTGTGTACTTGGTCATCAGGCCGAGGCCGATGGCCGCGCCAATCGCCAGCCACCAACGCGGGTTCTCCGTTTTCAGCAGGCGAATGACGAAGTACCCAACCAGCACCCACCATAGATAATCGAAGGTCGAGTATTGGAACTCCGTGCCCTCGAAGAGCGGCAGGGGTGAGAGCGCTACCGCAACAGTCGCCGTAACTTGGGCCAGCCGCCCCCCGCCAAGCTCCCACGCCATCAACCCCGTGACCACGATGGCCAGCGCCTGCGCCAGGACCGAGAACAGTCGCAGCCCCACCATCGAAAGGCCAAAGATTCCCAGGCTGATATGCTCGACAAATGCCGTCAGCGGCGGATAGGCCACAAATCCCCAGTCCAAGTGCCGGGCATCGCTCAGAAACTGGAGCTCATCGCGATGAAAGCCATAGCGACTATTGGTGAGCAGATGAACGACCACCTCGATCGCTGCAATTCCGAGCAAGACACCCATGTCAGCCCGAGAATGGACTTCCCCTTGCCCCAGACTCTGCTCCGCATAGAACGATGCCATTTCGCTTCCCTTCCCCATTGTGCTGCGGTCGACATCTAGATCCTACAAACTGCCGGGCATTTGAAAATAGAAATGATAGTGGCTTCTACATTTGGGATTGAACTGGGCGCGGCAAGCTGGGCAACAAAACTCACCCTGCATGTACTGGTGGATCGTCAGCTCTACGCCACAGGCGCCGCAGAGTATCGCCTCCTGGCTCCATTCGCGCTCTGGCCAGACCTCTATTTCGTGTTCGGTCAGCGCTGCGTGGCACTCCTGGCACGCGTAGTAGACGTCACAGCACTTCATCTTGATCGCAATGATGTCGGTGGCTCCGTGGAAGTGTTCGCACCGGGTCTGAGAATCGAGATTCACGCCACGCACCTCTGGAAAGTTCAAAGTCATGGCACCAAGAAAAAGCAGTGACCGTCAGCCAATGGTCAGCAGTTCTTCGTAGAATCCGCCAATCTGCCGGATGCGATCCACGAAGTGGATCTCGAATATCCAATGCCGCGTTCGGCCGGAGGCATCTGGCATCCGCATTCGGCCATGGTTTTTGGGGTGGACGTAAAGACTAACTTTGTCCCCGGCGATTTTTTCATGCGGAAAGATCCCAATCAGATGTCCTGCGATGGGGCCGCCGTATTCCCAGCCCGCTTGTTCCGCCAATCGTTGGGCAAACTCGTACAATTCGGCCCCGGTGATGTCCGGGCGCTCTTGAAAATGCTGCTTACCTTTGGCGAACGCCTCTGCAATGTCGCGGCAAAGCTTGTGCTTGAGTGGGTCATCCCCAACTACGAAGGTGCGTCCAAAATCAGCTTCCCATTCCTCAAACACCGGACCCAGATCGAGAAAAACGATGTCGTCTTCCCTCACCGTCAGGTCTGGAGGATCCTCATCGTAGGGCGCCAGGGTGTTGCGCCCCGCGCGCACGATACGCTTGTGCCAATAGCGAGAAATGCCGTACATGCGCCCGGCAAGCGCATAAATGCTTTCGTTGATCTCAGTCTCGGCGATTCCGGGACGGACAATGTGCTGCGCCTCGACTTCAGCAAACAGCGTATGGGCCTTTGCTTGAGCGTCCAACAAAGAGCTGGCTAGCGTCTGCTCGGAGTGCTCCATGATGAAAATAGCCTAAACGTTGTTGACGCAATCCCACACGGCCGCCAGCCGCCCGCTACTTGATTCAGCGCCTCGCGCTTAGGGATTGCCTACCTCGACAGCGGTTGCATGGAACGGTTTTGATATGGGATGCGGGTCAGGCGGGCCGAAGAGTGCTTTGAGCTGTCCTTCGAGAACATAGCCTGTCGTGCCCACGACGGTGACCGATACGGGTCCGTCGGGAAAGCCTTCCTTTAAGGTAGTCACTTGTCCAGAGTCTCCGACGATTCTGATACGCGAGAGTCGACCGTTCCCACCGCCTTCGACGATCAGCACGCTATCCTCTCCGAAGCGGCGCATGCCATCCGGATGGTCGATGGTGCGATCAAGTCTTAACTCGGTGATCGTGCCCGGTCTGCCGTCGGCCCCGATCGGTACCGAGAAAAGCTTGCTGGTGCTGAGAGTGTTGACGTAGAGCCGGTTCGCGAGAATCGAAATACCATCGAGAATGCCTCCCTTGGGACCGAAGCTGCCGTTACCAGCCCATACCTGAAGTTGCTGCGCTCCGCTCGGAAGCCGATCAATTTCCATATTGTTGGTGTCTGTCACATACGTCGTACCGTCAGTTCCGACCGCGATGTCATTGCAGAAAGCCTCAGCCGTCGGTAACAAATAGCGTCCCTTCACGGTGCCCGTTTGTATGTCAAAGGCAGTCAAAGCGGAGGGTGCTTGCGCTGCTCCATGCCCTCCTGGTATCGAAGAAAAGCACGTCCAGAGAGTGCTGGTTTTGTCGTCGGCGAAAACACCGTAGACGCCAAGCGTTGCCTCATTATCGGGAGGGATCCACGATTCGGCAGTTGCGCCTCCAGGCTTTACCACAAAGATCGTGCGGGCGCTGATGCTGCCGATGATGACTCTGCCATCAGCAGTCGAGGTGAGGCTTTCCGGATAGATTTTCTCGCCCGGAATCGCGAGTTCGGCGGGCGGCGTAACCTGCGTGCTCGAAGCCGGGGTCGCCTGGTGGCTCAGGCCCCAGACATACGCGGCCAGCGCTGATAACTGCTCCGCTGTGAGTTGAGCTCCGCCCATCGCCGGCATCGGGCTGCGATACTTTTTTGGCTGCGGCACGCCATCGCTTATGGTTTTCGCGATTCCGGCGTAGCTACCATCGCTCCACAACCATTTCTTGACCGTCAGATCGGGACCCAAGGGCGAGCCGGTACCACTCGCGCCATGACAACCCGTGCACGCCGCGCCGCCCACTTGGCCGTGGTAGATGCGATCGCCCAGAGCCACCATTTCTGGCGTCGCCCCTTGGGGAACGGGGGGACCGACGATTGCGGCCGCACCCGCGTCCGGGTGCGTCCCCTCCGGCGGTTCGGCGGGAACCTCGACGACATCGCCGGCCGGTGCCGACGCACTCGGACACGGAGTGAAAGTTGCTGCGCCGCCTTCGGAGCCGCCTCG
>PKYX01000307.1 GCA_003132825.1 Acidobacteriaceae bacterium | reverse complement strand
TGATCATAGGTGTGGCTGATCCAGTAGAAGGAGCCCTGGTAAGCGGAAAGACTCGACACCAGGTCATCCACCACCGACGCGGTGGCTGCCCGCTCGGTCGCCGCCGTTGCCGTGATGGTAGAAGGAACGGTAACCGTGAACGTGGTCGTTCCTGGAGTGGTCGCTGCGCTTGAGGTCTCCGAAACGATCGTCCAGGTTCCGTTGAGTGCGCCGCCGCCATTGGTGGTGCCGGTCACGGTGACGGGCTGCCCCGGCAAGCCGGAGAAGTCCTGGGCGGTAAAGCTCGCCACCCCATTGGCCGCCGAAGAAGAGACAATCGGAGCCGTGAGGCCGGTCCAGTCGCCATTCCCTACCGTGCCCACGCCGTTGAAGGCCAGGGTGATCTGGAACTGCTTCAGCAGCGGGTCGGCTTGCTTGGTCTGCTGCCAAGCCACGAGCTGCGCCATGTCCGACGCGTCCAGCCGGAACACCGGCAGGTTGGAGGCATCGGGNNCCCTTGGTCACCCAGTTCACCAGCCCGTAGGCCAGCACCAGGTCGTGCATCAGGAATGGGTTGCTGTCGAACATCTGGCTCAGGTATTGGCGGCCATCGGAAAATTGCGTGATCGCGGATAGCGTGTTGCCTGCGCCGTCAACTAGCAACGGTGTGACCGAACCGCCGCCCGAAGGAGTGGTCGGTGTGGTCAGATAGGCAAACGCGTTGGCGATCGTCACCGGTGTCTGTGTATTTGCGTAGAAGAAGATCGGCCCAGCCGCGGCAGTGAAGTTGGCGGCGTCGGTCTGCGTGTCCGACAATGTGCCGGTCGCGTTATTCAGCCCAAAGTCCGCCGTCGGATTGGTGTACCAGTTCAGTCGCCGCACTCCGTAGCTGATTTGATACGAGTTCAACGTCGAGTTCATGGCCGAGTTGTTGTAGATATCATCGCCGAACGCGAAGATGATGCCCTGATAAAACCCGTGGCAGGCGGTGTCATTGGACAGAGCCGGCAGAGTGCTGCTCACGTCCACCACATCGTAGGGCGTACCGACATAGTTGAGAATCTGCTCAATGGCAGGGAAGTCGGCGTAACCCGCAGCCGCATTGTTGATGACTAGCAGCCTCAGGTCGATGGTCGGCGAAGGGCAGACCACTGGCAGAGTCGAGAGCGCGCTCACGAAGGCCGTGTTCGTCGACCCAAAAGCAGCGATCGTCCCGGAACTGGCGGAAATCCCCACCGCGACATTGGTCGCGGCCAGCACCTTGGTCAAACCCGTCGTGCCGACACTGACCACCTGCGGCTGCGCCGAGGTCCAGGTGANNNGTCGATCCCTGCGCCAGGGCGGTGGCGCTGCCCGTGCTGCTGCTGATGGTCGCAACGGTTGCGGTCGAAGAACTCCAGGTGAGTGCGACGTTGGCCGGCGTGTTGTCAGTGTAGGTTGCCGCGGCCGTGAATGGCAGGGAGTTGTTGGTCGGTCCGAAAGCAAGCGCCGCGTTGGCGAGTCCCAAGGGGAACGCCGGGTTCGCCGGCGTGACCACGATCGACACTCCCCGAACGCTGAGCGCGAAGGGAGCCGAGGTCGGGCCGCCCGTCACGGCTGCAGTGATATTGGTCGTTCCGCCGGCCGCAGTGGCGACGCCCGTCGCCAGCCCGGTGCCGGCGTTGATGGTAGCGAGAGTCGGGCTGCTCGAAGCGAATGTCACAGTATTCGCCGCCGGCGCCCCCGAAGTGCCGTCATTGTAGTGGACTGTGGCCGTGAACTGGTCCGTGCCCAGAGGATAAATGGCCGTCGCAGGCGCCGCTAAAGTGACGCTGGTCACTGTCTTCGTCGACACCGTCAAAGCGAACGGTGCGCTGGTTGGTACTCCGGCGAGCGTGGCCGTAATGCTGGTATTGCCGGCAACGAGAGCCGTTGCAACACCGCTGGTGGTGATGGTCGCCACCGTCGGGTTGCTGGATGCAAGCTTCACCGAAGCCGGCGGCAGGGTCTGGGTGGCGCCATTGTTGGTAAGAGTGACCGTGAACTGCGCGGTTCCTCCAACAATGATGCTGGGGGTTGTGGTTGAGATCGCGATGGAAGGCGCAGCTGTCGTTCCGGAGACGCTCAGGCTGCCGGTGTTCTTAATGGTTGTTCCGGTCACTGCCGCCGTAATCGTGGTTGTGCCGGTTGCGACGCCAGTGGCCAAGCCAGTTGTGCTTCCAACTGTAACCGCGCCCGTGTTTGACGAGGTCCACGTCGAGAGGCCGGTTAGATCAGTAGTCAGCCCGCCGGTGTAAGTACCGGTCGCCCTCAATTGCTCCTTCGCTCCCGGAGTGAGCGCGGCGTTGCCGCCGATGGCAATCGAAGTCAAGGTCGCAAGCGATCCTGAGCCCGTCAAAGTGATGGTCTGTGGGCTGCCGGTGGCGTTATCGGTAATCGTAAGTCTTCCCGGGCGCGAGCCGGTCGCGGTGGGCGTGAAGACAATGCTCACCGAGCAGGAAGCCTTAGCCGCCAAGGAAGTGCCGCAAGTGGTGGTTTCCGGGTAATCGAGCAGGCTGCTCGCGATGCTTGAAATCGACACCGCGGTCGTGCCCGAGTTGGTGATGCTGACAGTTTGCGCGGCGCTGGTTATCCCTACTGGTTGGGAAGTGCTAAATGCGAGCGAGCGGGAAGTGGGGGCAATGGTCACGGTTTGTCCGTGCGCGCCCGGGACCAGCGCGACCAATACCGCCACGCCCGCCAACAACGTAAACGCACGAATCCGAGAGTAGAGAACCTGGTGTTTCATAGCGACCTCGCAAGTCAGTAGGATGTGTTGTCCCCGGAGAACTCGTCTGCCGAGGCAGGAACCTGGGTGCAAAGAAAATCAAAGTAGGCCCACGACGGGGAGGCGTCGTGCAGCTTGTTCACTATGCGGTAACGAAAAGCTTTCTGCGCATGCTGCCAACCAGCAACGGCAGAGTGATCCCCAGCAGAGCGAGACTGGAGGGCTCAGGAACCTGGACGGTCGAAGTTGCAGTTGTAATCGTCAACGTCGTGGTGTCCAAATTGATGAAGCCGTAATCGTTCTGGATCGCGGATAGAGTTACGAAACCAGCTTCCAACAAATTAAAATCGGCTGGATCGAAGGTGAAACTCCAGAGTCCGGGGTTTTCTGACGTGTTGCTGGCGACTAAGATTCCATCCGCAAAGACATCGACTGCAGCCGTGCCGTCGCCAAAGGAATCGCCGAAGGCTCCGCTGATGGTGGCGGATGTAACGCTGCCCGCCGTCAGAGCAGGATCGGAAAAAACGCCCAGCGGTACTGCGGTGTCAGGAAACTCGAAGGCGCCACCGTAAGGGCCAATGGTGGAAACAATGGTGTCCGCTCTCATCGTCGAGGGCATTAAAGCCAAGAGGACAAGTGCGAAAAGGAAGGTACCGAAAGCTTTTTTCATGGAACAATTCTCCTTAGTACAGATGACTGCGCACTACCTTGCCGCACCCAAGTAGAAGCACGTCTAAGACCAATCTGCCTCTATCCGCTAACGCCCAGTAAGCCAGTTACATGCGGCAATTGCCCAGCATTGACGGGGGTTGCGTAACAACAAAGCGTTGCAGCTTTTCAGTCCTGCTTTCTTGTTGCCACAATGCTTGGGGGAATCGGCAGCTCAACCGACATTGCCGGTCAAAGCCAGCCTGTAAGGCGTTACGCTCTTATACTGGGGGGAGTGTCGCGTCGCCGGTCTTTCGCTTCGGAACCACCGGCCTTTTGGACTCCACTACCTTAGGCGGTTCCAGGCGGAGCCACAAGAAGCGGATGGTCACAAGCCATCGCAACACTTCGTCGCCCGTTCCAAAGGCTTGGTGGAGTCCGCTGTTCTTCGCGCCCCTGCAGAGAGATCGGTGTAGAGAAATTGGTTGTAGCACGGATGGGTGATTTACTATAACAATAATAACTTAGTAGTGATAGTCAAGAGCCAGTATAATTGCGGGATGCCCCGATTTGTAGTGGTCGAGATCCATCATCGGTAATATAGTGGTAAACATGGTCAGTCGGGTCGCTAAGATCGTAATAGGCCCAGAACCCGCCATCCGCGCCGTTAGCAGGAATAGTAACTAAAGAATAACCATATAGAAACCTGGTTGACAATAGCGCGGAAATCGGGGACAATGACTGAGGTCTTGAGCTTGTAGAAGAGGCCCCTGCTCCCACGAATTTCCCCTGGAGCCCTCTCGGAGCCCCCCCACTCAATAGTCAGGATGTTGTTGTGCCAGAAGTTTCAAGCCTTGTCGTTCCGTGGAGGATCATAAATGTCCAGTCTGACTGTGACGAACCAGGAGTTCAGCCTAGTTCCCGAGAGCCAGAGCCCGCATCCCTTCGGTATTCCCATCCGAGTGCTGATTGCCGACAGCAATCAGATGAATAGCGAACTTTTGGCCGGCGCACTGAGTCGTAACCGTACCATCGTGGTGGTCGGGAGTGCGACCGGCGATTCTGCATTACGCGAGGCCATTGCCGCCAATAAGCCGCAAGTGCTGCTGATCAGCACGGATCTAGAAGAAGGACCCGGCAGCGGATTCAAGATCATGCGCGAGCTGCGCGCCAATCAGTCGCAGATCAAGCTCATCGCCCTGCTCGATTCTTCCCGCCGCGACCGTGTGGTCGAGGCCTTCTGGTCGGGTGCGCAAGGTGTCTTCAGCAGGTCCGGCTCGATCAAGAGTCTGTGCAAGTGTATTTCACGGGTGCAGTCGGGCCAGATCTGGGCCAACACCGAAGAAATGCGCCTAGTGCTCGAGGCTCTGACCTATGCCGTGCCTCCCAGACTGGTTAACGCGAATGGAACCGATCTGCTGACGCAGCGCGAGCAGGACGTAGTCCGTTGCCTGGCGGAGGGGCTCAGCAATCGGGAAGTCGCCAAGCGCCTGAAAATCAGCGAGCACACGGTGAAGAATTACCTCTTTCACATCTTCGACAAGCTGGGCGTCTCCAGCCGGGTGGAAGTGGTGCTGTACGCTTCCGGACAGCGCATGCTGGTCAAGAAACATGCCAACCCGGAAATGGAGCATCATTCGTTGACCGACACACAGGAGATCTTGGACTCGCTTCTGCAGGGCGCGAAGCTGGGATTCCCTGGATCTCAGTTCAACTTGGGTTGTCTTTATCGCGAAGGCAAGGCTTGCCCGGCGGACCCAGTGTCAGCTTACGTCTGGTTTGAAACGGCGCGATTGACCAGCGAGGGAATGGTGGCTAAGAGCCGCGAAGCCCGTGACCGGATGACAGGCAACTTGACTCCCCAACAACTGGTCGAGGCAAAACGCCGGGTCTCGGTGAAAATGCGACCGACCGGGTAGCGAAAGCATTCGATCGGAAATCGGGTTTGTAAGCCGGGCCATGCCCGGCTCATCCGTCGCCGCCTAGAACCAACGATTCGACTGGGCCGGACGGACTCTTCCTACTCTGTGCCCCACGAAACCAATCATCCCAATTTCCCCTCTTGCACCTAAGGACTTCAAAGGGTTCCCTTTCAAACCGCGCCACCCGGCATTGCGACCGTCCACAGGGGGCAGTTCCTGATCGCAAAATCACCCGGACAAGGGCTAAGACCGGGCCTAGGCAAGCGGTTAGGAAGGGTTCATCNNGGTAAGGAAGGGTTCATCGGGCCATGTTTTCAATCTGCTGAGGAACTTCCGGTTGTTATACGGGAACGACCTGTAAGCCGAGTTCTCGGGCTTGTTTCCGGAGCCTGGCTTCCACGTTGGCGGTTCTGCATTTCGTTTTGTGCGCTGATGGTCTCGTCGTTTTGACCCGCACATCGCGGGTTTCCTACTCTTAAGTTACTACCGTTTGTGGTTCCGCTCGCCAGG
>PKYX01000349.1 GCA_003132825.1 Acidobacteriaceae bacterium | reverse complement strand
CTTTGTCGACTTCTTGGCCGCGGGCGGTGAGCATGATGATCGGAATCGAAGGCCGTTGGGCTTTCAGCTGCTTACATACCTCGAGTCCGCTCATCCGGGGCATCATGACGTCGAGCAGGACGATGTCCGGCGATTCCCGGAGGGCGCATTCCAGGCCCGCGATACCGTCCGCGGCGCTCAGGACTTCGTATCCCTCAAACTCAAAGTTGTCGCGCAGGCCGGCGACCATGTTGGGCTCGTCTTCGACAATCAGGATTTTGGTCATCCGGCGAGCTCCTGATCTCCTCGGGAGGCGGTCTTGCCATCGCCCGGACCCGTGCTGACCGGCAGCGAGATGGTGAATTTGCTGCCCTCGCCGGGAGTGCTGTTCACCGATACTTCTCCGCCGTGGGCGTGCACGATGTGGCGCACCAAAGAAAGCCCCAATCCGCTGCCCTTGGTGTTGTGGACCAGGGGATCGCCGACCCGGTAAAACTTCTCGAAAATCTTTTCCTGCTCCTGGGAAGGAACGCCGATGCCATGGTCGATCACTTCCAGCTTCACCGATCCGTTGGTGCGATACAGGTTGACCGCGATGTACTTCCGCTGCTGGGAATATTTCAGGGCGTTGTTCACCAGGTTCAATAAAGAACGCGACACGGCCTCCCGATCCACGCACAATGGCGGAACATTCTCGCTGATTTTTTCCTCAAAGACGAAACCGTTCTGCTCGATCTGGTAGCGGTAGGAATCGAGCGTGGCGTGCACCAGCTCCCGCATGTCGGTTTCGCGAAAGTCGTATTCCTTCCCGCCGGCTTCGATCCGCGAAAAATCGAGGATGTTGTTGATCAACGCGCTCAGCCGTTCGCTCTCCTTGCGAATGATGTGGTAGTACTCCTGATACTTTTCTGGACTGTTGAGGCGCCCGAGCTCGAGGGTCTCGGCATAGAGCCGGATCAAAGAAAGCGGAGTGCGCAATTCATGCGAAACATTGGAGACAAAGTCGGATTTCAGCCGGGCCAGAGCCATTTCCCGGGCAACATTGCGATGGGTCAGCACGATTCCTCCAGCCAGCAGCAGGGTGAGCCCGCCCAGCACCAAGAAATTGATGCGCACGAAGCGCTGGCCCAAAGCGGCGAGGGTGGTTCCGCGCAACTTAATCGCCAGCGTAAGCCCGGGAAAGGCGCCTTCGAGATTCCTTTCCATCTCCGGCGCACCGCCATCCCAGCCCGACGCCGCGGCCAGGGGGGTGTACTCGCTCCTAACGCGCACCATCATGACGGCGGGGTTCTTTTCGGTGTGGCCCTCGGTCAGATTGCGGCTCATCACCGTGTCCAGCATCTCGGGGAAAAACTGCTGGCGCAGGTAGTCTGCGTCGAAGGCAATGCCGCCAATGCCCTTGGCGTCGCCGGAATCGCCTTTGATCAGAAACAAGGCTACCGACTCATAGAGGTGTTTCTCGCCGCGGGGCGCTGAGTTGTGAAAGAAATAATACGGTGCGCCTCTCTTCTGCACCTGCATGCCGGAGATTTCGTCAGCCGTCTCCTTATATTGCATCTTCATCCAGTTATCCATCATGTGGGAGAAGTCTGCGGCTTCATCGCGAAACCCGGCATCTTTGAGACTGGACGGCTGGGACCGAACGATCAGGCCGGCGTCGGGGTCATAGACAAAAACATGAGCGACATAGGAATGCGCCGCCAGAACACGATCCAGGTTGATCGCGCACGCCTGGCCGGGAGCGGGGAAGTCGGCGCGAACCGCATCCATCAAGTCGTAGGCGCGTTGATTGAACTGCTTCTCGGAGACCTGCAGCACCTGGGTGAAATCGCGCTGAATCGCCGCCTCGACCCCTCGATCGCGCTGGACGGACATCAAATGAAGGGCGCTCAGGATCACCAGCGCCGCGGCCGGCAATACCACGGCCAATTCAAGACCGAGGATCAGACGAGTTCGATCGTCCCGACGTTGCTTCGCCATGCGCCACTCGCGGCCCGAGAAAGCTGCCCCGGGCCTTGCCAACTCGAAACATACTTCAGTGTCACAGGGCAGGTGTCAAATGCCAGTAAAAAGCTGTAAAAAATTGTGAAGTCGTTGACGCGAAAGGTGCGCGGACGGAGGTTTTACGGGAGTGTGAAGTCCACGGTCACGTAGGTTTCGGCTTCGACCGCCTGCCCGTTCAGCAGGTACGGCTTGTACCGCCATTGCTTCACGGCTTCGCAGGCGGCCTGGCCGAGGAGCAACGAGCCCCGAATCAGCTTCAAGTCGCGGATCCTGCCGTCTCTTCCGATCCAGGCCTGCAGCACAACCGGCCCCTGCAGGCCGGCGCGTACTGCCTTTTCTGGATAATTGGGCTCAACTTTCTCGAGCAGTAGTTTCTCCGACAGCTGCTCAGGCACCGTGATCGGTTCCAGGGCATTGAGGAGAACCGGAGCGATGCTCGCGGCCACATTTCGCACCGTGGCGACTCCCGGGAAGGGGCTGGCTATACTTTCCGGAATGTGGACGCTACTCACGGCCGCGGTCATCTGACCTTGGTCGGGCGGCGCTGCCTCGGGCACAGAAGCCGCGGGTTCGCTCGCAAGCTGGGCATGCGCGACCGCAGTAGTACGGACCGGCATGACGCGGATTCTCGCGGACGACTTCCCCGGCCGCTGGGGCGGGTCGGGCTCATCCGTCTCGGCCAGTTCTGAAGTACTGGTATGGGCTTCGACCCTCGGCTCTTCGAACCAGCCCTGCGTCTTTTCCCAGGTGGTGCGGGAAATCTGTTCCGCCGAGCGCCCCGCCTTGGTCAGGGGTTGGCTGAACACATAGCCCACCGCAAAGAAAGCCACACCAATCGCCGCAACCCGCAAGAACGCCGTACTACGGTCTCGGCTCCGATGTCGGGCAGGGGGCCGAGGGGGCACGCTGCGCTGAAAAAACCTCTGCGCCAGAGACGGACGAGCGAAACCTGCGTCCAGGCTCGCGAATCTCGGCGGTGCCGGATCCCGAGTGAGGCTCTCGAGCGGAGAAACCGGGGCGAGCGCCGCCGGTTCCCGTTCTGGAATTGGGGTGGACCACGCTCCCGTTCCCATACCGGGAATCGCAGTCGGGCGCTCGAGAGTCAGCCGAGGCTTGATGTGAGACATGAATTCGTTGCTGGTCAGCAGAGCGTGTCTGACCCGGTCGGGGTGGACGGGTTTGCTGAGGACCAGATCGGCGCCCGCCTGCTCGAGTGCGGCGCTCGCTTCCGCCCGGCCAATGACGATGGCAAAGGCGCTCCGGTTGGACTTCAGTTCCCGCGCGGTCTTGAGCAAGAAGCTAGCCTCGAGACCCTCATCCCAATCGACCACGACCAGGTCAAAGGCCCGGCTGGTCAGGCTTTTCAGCGCGGCAAATATTTCCTGGCAGGATTCGACCTGGAGCTCGAGCTCACGAAGAGCTTGGTTGAGTATGCGCGATGTCTCCTGATCGGAGGAGAACAGCAGAGACCTTGGCGACATGAGACCAGCCTAGGTTCTCGAGGGCCGAGCGGCAAGTTACGAATTGACCGCGCGCCATTCCCGCAGGGCCAGGTAACACCCGCCGAATTACCTGTCCAGTCGTACACCGGTCCTGCGCGGGTTACCAAAGTGCCCTGGCGGGATTCCCGCCCAGCCGCCGCTTCCGGGCTCGGTCAACAGTACGTCTGTACTCTTGGTCGGGTTCGCGGGAGGTGCTATCCACAATAGAGAAGCCATGCTGTGGCCATCCGCCCTCGAAGCCGGCGGTTCTCCGCACGCTGGAACTATGGCAGGCGCACGACTCTTGCCCTGCCATGCAGTTATTAATGGCCCGGAAAAATGGCCCCCCCAAACCGCCCATTCTTGCCCGTGAGCCGCCAAACGCCCACGCCGTTGAGGAAAGGCTCGCGCAAAACGAGGACGGCTTTCGACTCCTGTTCATGAACAACCCGCAACCCATGTGGGTGTTCGACGCGGAGAGCACGCGTTTTCTGGAAGTCAATTCCGCAGCCGTTGAGCACTACGGCTATTCCCGCCAAGAATTTCTGACCATGCGAATCACCGAAATCCGTCCGCAAGAGGATGTGCCGCGGCTGCTTGAAGATGCCGCCAAGGCTCGTAGCGGACTGCGGGATGCCGGAACTTGGAAGCATCGTCTGAAAGACGGCCGGTTCATTGACGTTGAAATCGCCTCCGACCGCCTCACCTTTGCCGGGCAAAACGCGGTGCTTGTGGTCGCACGCGACATCACGGAACAGAAGCAGGCGGAAAAAGCGCTCCAGGAGACGGAACGAAAATATCGCAGCATGGTGGAAGACGCGGTCATCGGCATCTTCCAGAGCACGCCCCAGGGACGTTTCCTGACCGTGAACCCGACCATGGCGACGATGCTCGGCTACGAGTCTCCCCAGGATCTGTTGGCCTGCGTCAACGACATCCGCGGGCAAGTGTATGTCGATCCCAAGCGCCGGGAAGAATTCAGCCGCGCGCTCGAACAACAGGGAATCGTCCGGAACTTCGAGTGCCAGGTGTACCGCAAGGATGGCCGCAAGATATGGATCTCGGCCAGCGCCCGCTCCGTTTTTGAGGATGGCGCTGTGGTGCGTTACGAAGGGATGAATGAGGACATCACCCAGCGCAAGCTGCTCGAGGAACAGCTCACGCAATCGCAAAAAATGGAAGCCGTCGGTCTTCTGGCGGGGGGCGTGGCGCACGATTTCAATAACGCCCTGAGCGTGATCACCGGTTACAGTGGCCTTCTGCAGATGCGGCTGCCCGCGGACGACCCATTGGTCCGCTATGCCGAAGAAATTGCCAAGGCCGCCTATCGTGCGGCTGGCTTAACCCGCCAGCTCCTGGCCTTCAGCCGCAAGCAGGTGATTCAGCCGGTCATCCTGGACTTGAATTCCCTGATTGTGGAAATGGAAAAAATGCTCCGGAGGCTGATCGGAGAAAACATCGAGATCTTCATCACGCGCGATGTCGGCCTGGCGCGCGTAAAAGCGGATGCGAGCCAGATGGAGCAGATCCTGATGAATCTGGCGGTCAACGCGCGCGACGCCATGCTCCAGGGTGGCAAGGTGACGATCCGGACGGAGAACGCCGATCTCGATGAAACCTACTCCCTGCAGCATCTCCATTTCAAGCCCGGCCGCTATGTCATTTTGAGCTTCAGCGACACCGGTTGCGGGATGGACAAAGAAACCCTGGCGCGCATCTTTGAACCATTTTTCACCACCAAAGAACCCGGGAAAGGAACCGGGCTCGGGCTGTCGACGGTGTACGGAATCGTGAAGCAGAACGGCGGCTACATCAGCGCTTATAGCGAGCCGGGGCAGGGTACGACCTTCAAGATCTACCTGCCGCAAGCCGAGGGCACGGTGCAGTCCACCCCCGCGGTCCGAACCGCCGAGATTCTTCCCCGCGGTTCCGAGACCATATTACTGGTCGAGGACGAAGAGGCGCTGCGCACCCTGGCGCGGAATTGTCTGGAGAATCAGGGCTATTGCGTGCTCGAGGCTGCAGACGGCAACGCCGCGATCGCGACCGCCGAGAAACATTCCGGCCCCATTCAGCTTCTTTTGACCGACGTCATCATGCCCGGCATGAACGGGCGCGACCTTGCTGATCGGCTGACCGAATTGCGCCCCACCATCAAGGTGCTCTACCTGTCGGGCTACGCCAGCGACCTGATCGCCCAATACGGCGTTCTCGATCCGCAGATTCTGCTTCTGGAAAAGCCGTTTACTCTGCGCGCTCTGCTCATCAAGGTGCAGGAAGCCCTGCGACCTTCAGCCAAAGCAAAAGCCGCGGGTGCATCTTAGGATTTCGTGGTCGGCGGGAACATTTAGCTTCCAACCAGACCTTGCCCTGTTAGCGATCGTGCAACGCCAGGGAAGGCAGATAGGTTCGCTTCAATTCCCGGCGCCACCAGTCTCCGGTGGCTCGTCGTTCCGCAGGCGTCGTGAAGCGATACTCATAGAGCAAGGCTCGGACAAAATGAGGCGGAGAGCCAGGAAACGGGTTCTTTCCGAACAGGCCGAGAACATCGGGAGAGCCCTCGAGCAGCTTGGCCATCAACTGCACCGTCCAGGGATCGCTCTGGTAGTCGCCAAGTGCCGCAAACCACATTTGCCAGTCGAGCCGAGGCTGATAGGGTTCCACCCAAGCAGGCCGTCGTGTCAGCTCTCCCGGCTTGTACTTGAACTCGTAAGCCAGCCAGGTCACGCCGTCCGAGGAACCTTCGATCACGATTTCCGGACGCGACGTGGTCATCACGGCGAAAAGCCCGTAGGTGTTGATGATTTCAAACGGCGCAACCGCGGCAATCACAGTTTCTGCCGGCGCCCATCGAAAGTGCAGAAACATCGCGCTCAGTTGAAAGGCAGTCACAAAGACCACCAGAGCGGCCAGGGCTCGGCAGACGGTGTTGCGCAGCGGCCGCCACCCGTTGGGCCCCCGAGCCTCCAATATTTTCGCGACCGTCCTCCGGGGAACGATGCTACGAAGCAATGCATCGTCGAGAAGGAACAGGCACAGCGCAATGGTCAGGAGGTTGAAGAATGCATAGTTCCCGGTCAGAAAAATCAGCAGCTGAAACGCGCTAATCGCGAGCGCAGCCAAGCAGCGGATACGGCGCGGCGCGAAGATTAGAAATGGAACCAGTAGTTCCGTCGCGAACACGACTCCTACCGAGAGGTGATGAAACCATGCCGGCCATTGGTAGACGTACCACGCTAAAGGAGTGGGCAACGGTTGGGTTTCGTAATGCACCGGCAGGGCCGTGAAGCTCCGCCAGGAAATGTCGCCGCTCAGCAGCTTCACCGCCCCCGAGAGAAACATCAGACGGAACAGCAACCAGCGAAACAGCCAGACCACGATCCGTGAAGACCCGAGAAAGATGGCAAGAAAACCGATTTCGAGCAGCAGCGCATCCCACTGGAAGCTCAAAAACACCTGGCTGGCGGCCGCAAGAGAGAGGTAGAGAACGAAGAGTGCAACTCGCACCGAGCGCCAGTTCAAACCTAGCATCAGAACGACCGAAAGGCAGACCCCGGCAATCCAGTTGGCCCGGATGAAGCCGTCGCTCGAGCTGAACCACAAGGAAGTGGGAACGCTCCAATAGGCCGACGCTCCCAGATACTGCCGCACGGCGGGGAGAAACTCGGCCACCGGCAAAATCCCACGAGAGCCGATCAGGCCCGGCGCCTGCACTCCAAAGGACGCGAAGGCGATAAGGTAGATTGCACCCAGCAGCCGGAGAAAAAGCCAGGTTGATAACCGAGCAGCCGCCGGTTCGAGAGGGATCCCCCACAAAAGCTTCGTCACCCGATAGGCGAGCGACCGATGGCGGGCGACCGCGCGGTAAGCTGTCTCCGAGATCGGCGCGACCGCCGGGATGCGAGTGTACAGCTCGAGCATCCAGCCCCTTCCGGGGGTTCTCTCCAAGGCGCTGAATACAGCGTGCGCTCCGCTCCGCACCTCGCCACCGGGCAGGATCAGCTTTACCGCGGAGGCGAAGTCTTGGGGAGAAATGCGGGGGAACTGGGGGCCAACTTCCTGGTAGGGCGCGTATCGCACCCGCTCGCCCGTGATCCGCTTGCCATAGTCGACCAGAGCATTACAGAAGGAGCAGTCTCCGTCGAAAACAAGTAACGGGCGGTCGGGAACCTGCTCCTCCATATCCATATCATCATGCATATCATCCATGTCTGGCTACTGCAGCCAGCTCGGCGGAGGACAACAGATGCCAGGCGAACCGGGGACGGTGTGCAGTTTATGGGGGGCAAACAGAAACGACGAGCCTTGCGAAAATCCGCCCCGGATGCGCGATCCGGGGATTCTTACCGAATCGTCGGTATAGTAACCATATACTTATTAGTCATACATAAAACATCGTCCTGGGCGCTGTTGGCGGGCTTCAAAGGACTCTACCGTGAGCCAACTTGTAGTCCGATACCATCTAGTTAACCAACTCCTTACCCCGGAGGAAAGACCCGTGCTGAACCTCTCTGGCAAGCCTCGCGAAATGCAGTCAACCCATGAGGCGGTTCGACGTGGCCAACAAGTACCCTGCCCGACCACGACCATCTACTTCTTGTGACGAAATAGCGAAACACCTACAGTTCACCTAGGTTTCCCGTGCTCGGCGGTTGGCCTAGCAGTGCCGCTTTCCCGGAATTCTCACGTGGTCGAGTTGCCCGAAGGCAACCAGTAGAGAGTCTCTGTAGGTAGTGGCGCTACACCGAGTCCGGGCCCGTGTTTCTTGAACGGTGGCACGTCGGTCGCAGCACAGTCCCTCCCCCAGAAGAACTGTCGCGGTCTTGCGGTCTCGCTTTTGCCATTTTAGGCCCAGGCGATACCCCCTGCACATCGAAGAGGCCCGTGATCCTGGGCGGAGATTCGAATGGCAGGTTGATCGGCGGTTCTCGAGACTACCGAATTCTCATTTGGAAATTCACGATCCCCGAAGGGGACACACATTTGTTAGCTCACGAGGTTTCTATGACGCGCCGCCTGCCAGTTTCCCAAACATGCACTCCCATTCTCGTCGCTTTCTTTGCGCTCTTGGTTTTCTTCGCCGCCATCACCCCGACGGCGCAAGCCCAAACCGCGACGCTTACGCCCGCGTCTCGCGCCTTGGGTTCAGCCGCAGTGGGCAGCCTGAGCACGACTAAAGGCACGTTTACCCTTAAGAATACTGGCACCGCTGCGCTTACCCTGACCAGCATATCGGCCAGCGGAGACTTTACTGCGAACAGCACTTGCGCCTCGGTAGCGGCCGCCGCGAGTTGCGCCATTACCGTCACTTTCACTCCGAGCGCTACGGGCGCCCGGACCGGGGTCCTGACGGTTGTCGATAGCGCGGGCACGCAAACCGCCAGCTTGACGGGCACCGGAACCGCCCCGATCACACTGACCCCGGCGACCCATGGGTTCGGTTCGGTGGCGGTCGGGACCACCAGCGCGGCGACCACCTTCACCGTGAAGAACGCCGGAACGATCGCGATCTCAGGACTGAGTGTCGCGAGCAGCAATGCGCTGTTTAATCCGGCAACCACCACTTGCACGGGCTCGTTGGCTGGGGCCGCGTCCTGCACCGTCGGGGTCACGTTCAGTCCCGCAGCGACCGGTGCGCAGACGGGTAGCATAACGGCCACCTATAGCGGCGTGGGTAGTCCGGTATCGGCAGCGGTCACTGGGACCGGAGTTGCGCCGATCACCGCTACTCCGACAACCCACAACTTTGGTTCGGTCGGCGAAGGCACGACCAGCGCGGCATCCACGTTTACGGTAAGAAATACTGAAACTGCGGCAGTAGCTCTGACGATCTCAACCGCCGCCCCCTTTGCCGTAGCAGGGGGTACTTGCGGGGCCTCCGTACCGGCCTCTTCGAGCTGCACCATCACCGCTACCTTTGCCCCCACTGCTGCCGCTGCCCAAACCGGGAACATCACAGTAGCTTTTGCGGGAACCGGCAGTCCCCTGACGCTCACCTTGTCAGGAACCGGAGTTTCTCCGATCACTGTCACCCCTGCTTCCCGCGCGTTTGGTAACGTGACGCAAGGCACAACCAGCGCCGCCAAGACTTTTACCGTCAAGAACAACACCGCCGCAGCAATGCCGCTCACCATCACCAGCACGAACACGGAATTTGCCGCGACTGGGTGCACGACTTCTTTGGCGGCTGCTGCCTCCTGTACCCTCAGCGCCACCTTCGCCCCGACACTCACCGCGACTGGCGCGCAGACCGGGACCATCGCGGTTGCTTACACCACCGGCACCGGAAGCCCGCAGTCGGTTAGCGTGACGGGAACCGCGGTCAGCCCGCTCACGGTCGCGCCGACCTCGATTACTTTCAGCACCACGCGCAACGTGGGTACCCCCAGCCAGTCGCATTCCGTCACCCTAACCAACAGCACGACCTCGGCAGTCGCGATCGGCAGCATCGTAGCTAGCCCCGCGGCTTACGCCATAACCGCGAATACGTGTACGACTTCGCTCGCAGCGGCTGCTTCCTGCAGCGTCACTGTGGTTTTCACGCCCACGGTGGTAGGCACGACGACCGGGACGCTCACCACCACTTACGGCGCTTCGAACAGCCAGCTTGTGGTTGCCATGACCGGGGGCGCGCAAGTGAGCAATCTCCGCTCCGTCGCGGTCACCGTTCCCACTCCAACCCTGGCGGTCGGCTTGACCGAGCAACTTACCGCGACCGGCACTTACTCAGGCGGAACCACCGGGAACGTAACCTCGGCAGCGGTCTGGAGCACGTCGAACAATAAAGTCGCGTCGGTCAGCACCACCGGACTCGTAACCGGCGTCGGCGGCGGCAGCGCCACGATCACAGCGGCCGTGACGGAAACGAGCGGCACGACGGTGACCAGCCCCGCCGCCGCGGTTGCGGTCACGTCGAAGACCATCACTTCGGTAACCGTTTCGGCGCCCGCTCCGTCGATCTATCCCTTCGGAACCGACCAGTTCTCGGCCACCGCAGCCTATAGCGACGGTACCTCGGGCGCGGTGACCGCGACCTTTGCCTCAAGCAATACCGGCGTGGCCACCATCAGCAGCACCGCCGGACTGGCGACGGGTGTCCTCAGCGCCGCTGGAGGGACGACGAACATCACCGCCACAGTTACCGGCGCACCCGTCTCTGCGCCGTTCGTGCTGACAGTGGCCGGCGTGCAGTCGGTTGCGGTTACACCTGCCAGCCCGACATTCCCTCTCGGACTGGCGAATTCCGCGCTGCCCTTCGGATCGACGAACAACCAAGTGCAATTCACCGCCCTGGCCACCTATACCGATGGCACCACCGCCACCGTGACCTCTTCGGCAACCTGGCAAGCTTCGCCTGCCGGCGTAGCCGGCGTCAACACTGCGGGTCTGGCCACGGTCACAGGACAGGGCGCAACCACGGTGACCGCGACTTACGGTGCGGCCGGATCCACTCTGTTAACGGTGCAGGCTCCAGTTTTGGAGTCGGTGGCGGTGTGCCTGGGAGCCTATCCGTCGGCCTCTTGCGGTACCAGCACGACGTCGGTTGGCGCGACTTTGGGCCTCAATGCGACGCAGCAATTCTCTGCGCTGGGGACCTACAGCAATGGCAGCACCCAGAACCTTACCAGCCTTGCAACTTGGGCGGCATTTAGTCCTCAGGAAGTCAACGTCAACAGCGCAGGCCTGGCGACTGTACTTGCAACCGACAATGGCGCGCATGCGATTACGGCCAGCTACGGGACCATCGCGCCCTACGTGGACTCCGACACGGGATGGATCACCGCGTCCACGACCGCGGCGATCTCCTGCCCGTCGCCCACTATCGACATGAAGATATTGGTGGTGAACAACGCCGCAGCCAATGCGGGAGCGGGCTATGCCGACTTCCCGGCGATCCAGCAGATTCTCAACTACGTCGGCACACCCTACGACGTGGTCGACGTTACGGCCGCCGCCCCCACTCTTTCGGACGGCGCCTGCCACGGTCACTACCAGGGCGTGATCTTTGCCTATGGCGGCGACTACTACAGTATTAGCGGCTGGCAGACGGCCCTGATCTCCTATGAACAGACCTTCGCGGTGCGGCAACTGAACTGGTATGACTTCCCCGACCCGAACTTTGGGCTGCTCTATACCGGAACCCAGATCTTATCAACCCAGACAGAAACGGCCAACTTCACGACCGCGGCCCAACCGATCTTTTTCTACGCCAATACCGCCACACCACTGACCATCACGAACGCGAGCGTCGATCTGGCGAGTGCAGACNNACCCTCAACGGCCAGCAGTTCCTGACCCAAACCTTCGACAGCAACCCGTACCTCACCCATGACCTGGTGCTGGCCTATGGTCTGCTCAACTGGGTTACCAAGGGTGTATTTCTCGGCGACTACCACGTCTACGCCACTCAGGAAGTCGACGACTTTTTCATTGATGACTCAGAATGGATTCCGAGCACGACCTGCCTCACCAACCTGGCAACCCGAGATCGCACGTTGCCCGACGCTTCGAACCTGCCAGTCTTCCGGCTCGACTCCTCCGACATGGGTCAACTGGTGACTTGGCAAAAGGGAATACAAAGCGATCCCTCCGGCTTGTTCTCGCAATTTCAGCTGACCCTGGCCATGAACGGCGTGGGCACCACCGGGAATGGCGACTGGAGCGGGCTCACGGCTCCGATTGTTGCCTCTTCGGCGGCGGGCGGTTCGGCGACCTTTATCGCGCAGGACTTCTCCGGCTTGGTGGGTCAATCCGTCACCATAAGCGGCACTACCAATGGCGGCAACGCACTCAACGGAATCTGGCCGATCGTTTCGGAGAGCTCAAGCGCAGCGACCACTCCAGGGACGACCACCTTCAAGGTGACTCTCAGCTCTACCGTCACCGCAGCTCTGGCTCCCGAGAATGGAGTGTCCGACACTCCGGGAACCGCGACGGCGACCGTCGCTGATGACCTGGTGGGGAATCTGCAAAGCTACCAGGGATTCTTCTACTGGATCAGCCACACCTATGATCATCCGACCAGTCTGAACGGGCTGTGCCAGAGTGCCCCGACCGGTGCCGGCTGCACTGACATTTACGACACTCCACCCATCGACTTCATCGACCTCGAAATACTTACGAACCTGTGGGTAGCCACGAGCCCGAACGGCATACAAGAGGACACCGATACAAGTGACACCGTGACCCAGCTCACTTTCACCAACTTCAACCCGGGAAACATCGTGACCCCGGGCGTGACCGGACTCAACGATCCTAACGTTCCCGGATACCTCTATGCGGACGGCATCCGCTTTGCAGTCAGCGACACGTCGGTCGCCACGACGACCGATCCGCCCAACAACAACGGCCCCAATCCCTCACCGAATGTCGGCATCGTGAACAGCTATGAGCCCGGCATCTATGAGGTCCCGCGGCATCCGAACGACGTCTTCTACAATGCCGCCAATTGGGCCGATGACGAGGCCGAGTTCGTTTGCATCTACTCGAATTATGTGCCGCCGGGTTCCACCGCGGCGCCGGCTGCAGATCCGCCGTTTAACACCTACAACGCGGCGCAGATCCTGGACTTCACCAGTTCGGCCTTCGTGGCCAATATGCTGATGGGCGACATGGACCCGGAGATGTTCCACCAGCCCGATCT
>PKYX01000138.1:2625-5614 GCA_003132825.1 Acidobacteriaceae bacterium | reverse complement strand
CGCTTTGCCGAGGTGGATCGGGGGCAGCGGGACCGATTGGCGAGGGAAGCGCTCGACCGGGTTGGACTGACGGCGAGAATGGCGCACCGACCGAGCGAACTCTCGGGAGGTGAGCAGCAGAGAGCGTCCTTGGCCCGGGCGCTGATCAATCGTCCGCAGTTGTTACTGGCGGATGAGCCNNGCCCGCGCGCTCATTACGCGCCCGGCCATCATTCTTGCCGATGAGCCGACGGGCAATCTCGACAGCCGCAATGGCACCGAGATCATGAACTTCATCCGTGAGTTCAACCAGACGCTGGGGATGACCATCGTCATGGTCACCCACGAGCGGTCGCTGGCCGAGCGCTATGCGGGAAGGATGATCTTCCTCGCGGATGGCAAGATGACCGGAGATCAGCCGACGGAGCAGTCCAATCTCGCCGCCGTTATGGGCGCGAAAGCGAAGGTCGAGCAGCCGTGAAAGCCTTTGACCTCTCGGAACTCGCGCTGCGCAACCTGCGGGAATCGGTACTGCGGAATTCCCTGACGACGGTCGGAATCTCGGTCGGAGTGGCATCGCTGGTTGCGATGCTTTCCCTCGGCATTGGCTTGCAGCAATTGGCTTCGCGGCGGCTCGAGAAATCCGGCTTGTTCGATACCGTCGTCGTCAGCTCGCGGCGTGACCTGCGAGGTTACAACCGCGACGAAGATTCTAACGGCCCGGCTCCGGCCGAGAGCCCGGCGCTCGACGAGTCGGCCCGGCAGACAATCGAGGGTCTCCCCCATGTGCAGGAAGCTTATCCGGACATCCGCTTTGTCACCGAACTTCGTTTTCAGGATAAGCCGCACCTGAGCATGGTCGCAGGGCTTCCGTTTTCCGCGAAGAACAATGATGCATTTGAGGGCATGGAGGGCAGTTTCTTCTCCTCCGATCATGCGCCCGAGGTCATCCTGCAGAAATCATTTGCCGAAGAGTTGCTGGGGCGAAAGCCGGAACCAGACGATAACGTCCGCGTAGCAGACCTGGCCCGGCCACTGCTGAACCAGGCATTGGTGATGCGCTATGCCGAACGGGTTGCCGCGCCGGGCGAGGGTAAGGCCGCGACCGAGAAATCGTCGAAAGAGCCCGACGCCGTCCGAGGCGCGGCCTATTCGGTGGTCTCGCGAGTCGAGACGCTGAAGATCGTGGGGGTTTCGGATCTCGATCCTGACAGCATGCGTGGGGCGGCGCGAGCCCGCGTATTTGTGCCGCTCAAGCTGGCGCAGGATCTGCACGTGATGCAGCCTTCCGAGCTTCGCGACACCACGCTTTCGCCCGGCAGCCAAACCACCTACACGACGGTCAGCGTGCGCGTGGACGGCCCGACGTCGGTGCCATCGGTCGAGGACGCGGTGAAGAAAATGGGGTTCAACGTCTTCTCGATTGTGGACGCAACCCGCAGCGTGCGGCGATTCTTTGCCGTGCTGGACCTTTTTCTCGGAATCTTTGGCAGCCTGGCATTAGCGGTGGCGTCGATCGGTATCGTGAATACGCTGGTGATGGCCATCCTCGAACGGCGGCGCGAAATCGGAATCATGAAAGCGATTGGGGCCAGCGATGCCGACGTTAAGACGCTCTTTTTCGCCGAGGCGGGCGTCATGGGCATGTTTGGCGGGGTTGCCGGGGTGGCGCTTGGTTGGGTGATTGGGCGCGTGATCAATTTCGGCACGAACTTCTATCTCAAACGGCAGCATTTTCCACCCGAACAGTTGTGGTCGGTCCCCTGGTGGCTGGTGGGCGGAGCTATCTTGTTTGCGGTGGTGGTGAGCCTGCTCTCCGGCTTCTATCCCGCGGCGCGTGCGGCGCGCCTCGATCCGGTGCAAGCCCTGCGCTACGAGTAAACTGATGGCATGGTCCGGGTGCTTCGGNNAGTCGAATCCTCAAGCAAACCGTCCACTATTGTGTGTTGCTGCCCTCGGGCTACGATAGGGATGGCTCCAAACAGCCCGCGCCGCGATATCCGGTGCTCTATTTTCTGCACGGACTGGGCGAGAACGAGCAGACTCTGTTCAACACCGGAGGCTGGAACCTGATCGAGGACCTGCGCCAGCAGCACAAGATCAGCGATCTATTGATCGTGGCGCCAGAAGCCAGGCGCAGCTTCTACATCAATTCCGCAGACGGGCACGTGCTTTACAGCGATTTCTTTCTGCGTGAGTTTATGCCATCGATCGAGCGAAAGTACCGCGTCCGGCCGGGCCGCGGGGGAAGGGCAATCACCGGAGTTTCGATGGGAGGATATGGCGCGCTGCGCATGGCGTTTGCGCATCCCGAGTTATTTTCTTCGGTGAGCGCGCAGAGTGCCGCCCTGATGATCGATTCGCCCCAGGAACTAGATCGGGCGATGCACTCGGGTTCGCCGCTTGGCAATGTTCTGGGGACGGTTTTTGGAGATCCGATCGACCTCGCGCACTGGAGAGAAAACAATCCCTTCGTTCTGGCCGAGGAGCATAAAGCGGGACTACGGAGGCTCGCGATCTACTTCAATTGTGGCCAGGAGGATGACTTTGGCTTCGAGAAGGGCGCCGAGGCGCTCGACCGACAACTTCAGGCGGAGGGCATCCGGCACGAATATCATCTCTATCCGGGCGATCACAGCCTTGCGTATTTTATGGCGCATATCGGGGAGACCTTGGAGTTTCACTCGCGAGTATTTGCCGGCGGGAAGTAGCCCCCTGTCATCGGGAGCGCGGAGTCGCTGGGCGAGCGAAGACACGAATCAGTCCGCGTGGCTGGTGCCAGGCGCGAGCGGCGAAATAGCGCCCGGCAAATCGCCCCGCCGCCGATTTCTACCCGCGAGCCGGTCCATGTACAGGTAAACCACTGGCGTGGTGAATAGGGTCAGCGCCTGGCTGACGATGAGTCCGCCCACAATGGTTAAGCCCAAGGGCTGGCGCAATTCAGAGCCGATTCCGGTGCCCAGGGCCAGCGGCAAGCCGCCGAGCAATGCGGCCATGGTGGTCATCATGA
>PKYX01000138.1:0-2553 GCA_003132825.1 Acidobacteriaceae bacterium | reverse complement strand
GTCGAGAGAATCGTGATGGGATGGATATAGCTCTCGTAGAGAATTCCAAGCACGATGTAGACCGCGGCCAGTGCCGTCAGAATCAGCACCGGCTCGTTGGCGACAGACTCCTGAAACGCCGCCGCGGTCCCCTGGAAACTGGCATGAATCGTCGCGGGAAAAGCGATGGAGCGCTCGGAAGTCTCGATCACTTGGGTGGCTTGGCCGAGCGATACCCCGGGGGCAAGATTGAACGACAACGTGACCGAGGGCCAGACGCCCTGGTGGGCCACGGCCAGAGAGGTATTGGAAGGCCCGAAACGACTAAAGGCCGAGAGCGGGACCATGCTGCCGGTCGAGGAGCGGACGAACACGCTCTTGAGTGTGTCCGGACTCTGCTGAAACTGCGGGGCCACTTCCATGACCACGTGGTACTGATTGATGGCCTGATAGATGGTCGAAACAAAGCGCTGTCCAAAGGCGTCGTAGAGTACATTGTCGATGTCCTGCGGCGCCACGCCCAGCCTGGAGGCGGTATCGCGATCGATCACCAGGCTGGCTTCGAGGCCCTTGTCCTGCTGGTCCGTATTCACATCGCGCAGTTCTGGAAGTGTCCGCAGTTTCTGCAATAGCTGAGGGGCCCAGAAGTTCAACTGGGCCAGGTCTTCCCCCTGCAATGTGTACTGGTATTGCGCTTGGCTCTGCCGCCCGCCAATGGTCAGGTCTTGCGCCGACTGCATGAACAGGGTGGCTCCCGGAACCACAGCCAGCTTCCTGCGCAACTCACCGATCACCTGATCGGAAGTCTTACGGCGTTCCTTTCCGAGTGGCTTCAGGGTAATGAACATGCGTCCCTGATTCAGGGCGGTGTTGCCCCCGGCAAATCCGACAATGGTCTGGATGTCTGGGTCCTTCAAAATAATGTTCACGAACTGGGTCATCTTGGCGCTCATGGCCGGGAAAGAAATATCCTGCGCCGCCTGCACGGATCCGGAAATACGTCCCGTATCCTGCTGCGGGAAGAAGCCTTTGGGAACGATGATGTACAGATACACCGTGAGGCAAGCCGTCGCAATCGTCACCACACCCATCACCGGCTGGTGACGCAAAACCCACTCCAGGCAGAAGCGATAGATGCCCAGCATTCGATCGAATACCCACTGGCTAAAGCGGTACCCCCGGCCGTGCTTCTCCTCATGCATGGTCTTCAGCAGTTGTGAGCACATCATGGGCGTGGTCGAGAGCGACACGGCCAGCGAAACTCCAATCGCGACGCTCAAGGTAACCGCGAATTCGCGGAACAAGCGGCCGACGATTCCGCCCATCAGCAGGAGAGGAATGAATACAGCGACCAGGGATGTACTCATCGATACCACGGTAAAACCAATCTCGCGCGCGCCGCGAAACGCTGCCTGCATCGGAGCCATGCCTTGCTCCAGATAGCGGGTGATGTTTTCGAGCACCACGATGGCATCATCCACCACGAAGCCGGTAGAGATGGCCAGTGCCATGAGCGAAAGATTGTCGAGACTGTAGCCCAGCAGGTACATGACGCCGAAGGTTCCGATCAGCGAGAGCGGAACGGCGATGCTCGGAATGATGGTCGATCGAACTGTCCGCAAGAAAGCGAACACCACCAGGATGACTAGGGTGACCGAAAGCAACAGGGTGATTTCAATGTCGTGCACCGAGGCTCGAACCGTGGTGGTGCGATCCATGACCACGCTGAGGGTAATGGCAGGAGAAATTGCCGCCTGCAGTTGCGGCAAAACCGAATACACATGGTCAACCGTGTCGATGATATTGGCGCCAGGTTGACGGGAAATGATGACCAGCACCGCGGGGACCGCGACCCTGGGCACATTGGGTGCAACCTGCTTGCCGTTCGCCACACCCGCAGTGTGAATATCTTCGACCGAGTTTTCGACGTCGGCCACGTCGCCCAAGCGCACCCCAGCTCCATTGCTCTTGTTGTAGCCGACGATCAGCGGACTGTATTGGTCTGCCAGGTTGATCTGGTCGGTATCGTTAATGGTCCATGCGTCCGCGTCATTGGCTAGCGCGCCCTTGGGTCGATTCGCGTTCGCTGCCCCCAGCGCGGTACGGACCGCGTCGATACCGATGCCAAAATTATTCAGCTGGTTGGGATTCACCTCGGCCCGTACCGCCGGGTTCGCGCCTCCGCCCACGAAAACCTGCCCCACTCCGCTGATCTGGGCCAACTTTTGGGCAAGAATCGAGTTCGCGGCGTCGTACATGGCGGGCCGAGTAATAATGTCCGAGGTGAGGGACAGGATCAGAATCGGGGCGTCCGCCGGATTTACCTTGCGATAGGTCGGATTCCCCGGGAGGTAGGCCGGCAATTGACTGCGCGCGGCGTTGATGGCCGCCTGCACGTCGCGCNNCCGAACTGCCGCTCGAGCGGCGTGGCAACCGCCGATGCCATGGTCTCCGGACTCGCACCCGGGAGGCTGGCCTGTACTTGAATGACAGGAAAATCCACCTGGGGAAGCGGGGCCACGGGAAGAAAAGTGAAGGCCAGGCCGCCTGAGAGCAACAGCGCCAGCGTCAGTA
>PKYX01000306.1 GCA_003132825.1 Acidobacteriaceae bacterium | reverse complement strand
GCGCTGAGGGGAGCCCTCGACCGCCGCTCCAAGGCTTCCGAGCAGCGCCATACCACGCGCCCGGCGCCATGCCGTTGCCCGGGCGAGGGACGGCAGAACTTGCACGGTTAAACGTCGACCTGCAGTTTTCCATCCTGTACGCGCACGCGGATCTGCCGGAGTTCCTGCGCCACTGCATCCGCGTCGCTCAACTCCGCAGCCGGATAGGTGCTCGCGATGCCGATCACTTTCATTCGGCCGGCGTGGCCGCTCTGAATTCCTACCGGAGCATCTTCGATCACCAGGCATTCGACGGGATTCATACCGAGCAGCTGCGCGCCTTTCAGGTAAGGCTCGGGGGCGGGCTTGCCGCTTGACACGTCGTCGGCTCCAACCAGCACACGCGGGACGGGGAGTCCGGCGGACTGGAGGCGGGCCGCGGCGGGCCGCCGTGTGCCCGATGTGACCACCGCCCAGCGGTCATCGGGCAGGGACTTGAGGAGTTCTACCGCGCCCGGCATCACGACGACGCCATCGCGGTCGTCGTTGCCCGAAGCGCGCTGCTCGATCCGTTTGGCTTCGGCTTCGGGATCGAGATGAGGAGCCATCAGCCGCACCACCTCGACGGTGCGGCGGCCATGGATGATCTTCAACACTTTCTCAAAGTCAACCTTGTTCTCGTCGGCCCAAACGCGCCACCAGCGGGCCACGGCGACTGTCGAATCCACCAGGACACCATCGAGATCGAAAAGCATCGCGGAACAGAAAAATGTAGGCATGATTTCGAAACATCCTTACCTCAGAGCTCAGACAAGCCACAGCGGCGGCCCGAGGCCCGCGCTTGGCTTAAGACAAAAGGTGCTGGGATCGGTCGGTCAACGGCAGGGCTGACTCGCGGGTTTCAAACTTGCGGCGCATCTCCAAGTGCTTCTGCCGAAAATGCGCCTGGGCACGTTTGCCCCAGGCCCGGACGAAATAGTAATTCAGCGCGGCGCCGATCAGTGAACTAGCAATCGGGATCACGCGTCCCGCCCACTTCTCGACCACTTCCCCGCTGGCCTGCACGGCGATGCGCCGGATCACGCGCGGCACAAAGCGATTGACGACTTCTTTTTCCAACAACTCGCGGCTGACGTCGACTCCAGCGGCGCTGGCGGCTGCGACCCAAAGCTCGGCGGTCTCCTCATCCGTGTTGTATTCGAAGCCATACAGCAGGCTGAGCTTCTGAACGGTGCGCAGGGTGATGCCGGCCAGAATGCTGAGGTCGGGAACAATGGTGATAATGCCGCCCAATCCGAGGCCGGCGCCTTCCGCGGCTGCGGCTTTCATGCCGCCGCGGACGATGCGGCTCGCCAGGTCGTCAAGAACGCTGACTTCCACCGAATAGACGCCGTGAAAGGTGGTGACTGGCAGGCCATAGGCGGCCCGCAACTGCAGAAGAAAGTGAGCGGGATCGACCTTGACGGTTTCGTAGGCGCGACTCAGGCCACGAACGAGGGCGTTCTCGATGTGGCGCTGGAACCAGGATCTGCGGAGCTGCTCAAACATCTCATAAGAAGTTAACCTAACCGGGCAGGGGAAGACCAGCGCCCGCTTCCCGGCGGTTCTCGCTTGCGGGGAAAGGCGCTGGACCATGGCCTCGTCGCCGGTTTCCTGCTAGCATCAAGCGTTCCCCAATGCCAACCGGAAAACTGCATATCGTGCCCCTCGGCGGTCTGGGCGAGTTCGGAATGAACTGCATGGCCGTTCGCTGGGGCGATGACATCATAGTGATCGATGCCGGCCTCATGTTCCCGGAATCTGAATTGCTGGGCGTCGACATCGTGGTTCCCGACATTTCTTACTTGATTGAAAACCGTCACCGGGTGCGGGCGATCGTGCTGACCCACGGTCATGAGGACCACATCGGCGCCTTACCCTGGATACTTTCTGAGCTCAACGTTCCGGTCTGGGCGACGGAGTTCACGCTTGCCTACCTGGAAGACAAGCTGGACGAGCACGGGCTCCTCGAAGACGCCGATCTCCACGAGATCAAGCCGGGAGAGCGCTTCAAGATTGGCCCCTTCACCATTCATGCCATCCATGTCACCCACAGCCTGGTGGATTGCGTGGCGCTGGCGGTCCACACGCCGCTCGGTGTGATTATTCATACCGGCGACTTCAAGGTNNCTTTTTCAAGACTCGACCAACGTAGAGCGCAAGGGGTACACACCGAGTGAGCGCGCGGTGCGGCGCAAGTTTGAAGAAGTGTTCGCGCATACCGAGCGACGGCTTTTCATTTCCTGTTTCTCGTCGTCCATCCATCGGATCAAACTGGCGGTGGAGTTGGCTTGGGAGCATGGGCGCAAAGTCGCGTTTGCCGGGCGCTCGATGAACAGCTCGGCGGAGATTGCCGAGGACTTGGGCTACATCGAGATTCCCGAGGGGCTGCTGATTCATCCCGGCGAGATGAAGAATTATCCGCCGGAAAAGGTCTGTGTATTGATCAGCGGGACCCAGGGCGAGCCCATGTCGGCCTTGTCGCGCGCGGCCGTGGACAATCATAAACACGCCAAAATCGAGAAGGGCGACACCGTGGTGTTGTCTTCGCGCATTATCCCGGGGAACGAGAAGGCCATTTACCGGATGATCGATCACTTGTTCCGACGTGAGGCGCACGTCATCTATGACGATGGGTCATACCCGCCGGTCCACGTCAGCGGGCACGCCAGCCAGGAAGAGCTGAAGCTGATTATCAACCTGGTGAAGCCGAAATATTTCATCCCCATCCACGGCGAGTACCGGCAATTGAAGCTGCATGCGGAACTGGCGGGCTCGATGCATGGATCGGTGGGGAATGTGATTCTGATCGAGAGCGGCGACGTTCTTGAGTTCGACGAGCTGGGCGCGCGCAAAGCGGGCCGGGTGAATGTGGGACGGGTGTGCATCGATTCCGGTTCGCGCACCGACGTGGTGGAAGATCTGATTATCAAGGACCGCCGTCACCTGAGCGAAGATGGCATTGTTCTGCCCATCATCGCCATCCATAAGCTCACCGGGCGGGTGGAAACATCGCCCGAAATCGTGACCCGCGGGTTTGCCCCCGGAGAAGACGGGTTCATCGATGGTGCGCGCCAGATCGTGATGGAGACTCTCGAGGTTTCGAGCGACGAGGAAAAGGCGGATTACGGCCTGATCAAGGAAAAGATCCGAGCCGACCTGAAACGCTACATCTCCAAGCAGACGCAGAAGCGGCCGCTGGTCATGCCGGTGATTTTGGAGATTTGAACGCGAATTCCAGCTTTCGAGAAAGCCCGCAAGAGGGACCCTCGAGCGCTCGGTTCTGCTCGCCCCGC
>PKYX01000108.1 GCA_003132825.1 Acidobacteriaceae bacterium | reverse complement strand
CCGTTGTGAACCATCTTGACGAAATGGCCGGCGCCGGAAGGACCGCAGTATATATATCCGTCTTCAGATGTGCTGGGAGTTTTGGAAGGTAACTTGTCGCGTCCAGGAGTTCGGGGGATGTCGCCGCGTCCGGGAGCCAGCGTTTTAAAAATGGGATCCAGGTGCTGCACTACTTCCTTCGGACCGCCGATCATCATGCAGTATCCGCGATCGAGCCCCCAGACGCCGCCGCTGGTGCCGACATCAACGTATTGCACACCTTTGGCCGCGCAGATTTTGGAGCGGCGAACGTCGTCTTTGAAATATGAGTTTCCGCCATCGATGATGGTGTCGCCCGGTTGCATGCGGCCGAGCAGGGTCTGCACGGTTTTCTCCGTGGCATCGCCGGAGGGAACCATGATCCAGACGGCGCGTGGCGCCGTCAATTTCCCGACCAGATCGTCAAGCGAAGAGGATGCGACGGCGCCTTCGCCGGCGAGGCCTTTGACGGCATCGGGGCTGAGATCGGAAACGACCAGGGTGTGACCGCCGCGCATCAGGCGCCGCGTCATGTTGGCGCCCATTTTGCCCAGGCCTACCATTCCCAATCGCATTGCGTGCTCCTTGCGAACTCCGTATGGCTCCCCGTCCTCCAGGTTCGGACCGGCGGGGGAATTCAGTTCAATTGAAATTTAGCTAACTCAAAGACTCGCGCACTGCCTTCACCAGGGTAGTCAAGCCCGACTCCAGGTCGGCGCCGAGATGCACCCGCAGCGCTCTGCGCCCGCGGTCGGCCAGCACTTTGAAATCGCCGCGGGCCTGTGCCGACTTCACGGTGCCGAAGGTGTACTTCTGCCCGGGTACGGCGAGATCGGCGGCATCGTCGGAGGTGAGTTGCAGGAAGACTCCCGAATTCGGGCCACCCTTGTAGGCCTGGCCGGTGGAATGCAGAAAGCGCGGCCCGAATCCGAGGCAGGTCGCCGCATGTTTCCGGTCGCGTAGCAGGTGACGAATCTCCTGCAGGCGGGCTTCATGCGCGGAGTTCATCTGGACAAAGGCCAGCAAGGCGAAGTAATCGCCTGCCCCGATGCGATTGAAATGGGCCCGCAGATAGCCGACCAGAGACTTGTCGCCCCCGATCGATTTGGCCAGGGCGTCGGCATTTTTCGCGTCGGTAAAAAGCTTGAGCCCGTTTTCTTCGAGAATGGGGGTTTCCGGAGGCAGTTTGCCGCTCTTCTCGTATTCGGTCGTCAGATCGCGGGTCGCGATCTTGCTGGCCTCGACATCGGGCTGATTGAACGCGTTGATGCCGATGATCGAGCCGGCGACGGCGGTGGCAATTTCCCAGCGGAAAAACTCCTGACCCAGGCGGTCGAGATCCGCGACGGCAATGCGCACGACCACCTGTCCGGCCTGTTCGAGCGCGGCAAGCCTGGCGTCCTGTTGGGCGTCGGGTGCGGAATCCAGGCGCAAGTAGGCGAACACCCGGTCATTGCCGTAGACCTCGGGCGCGCCCAGGGCTTCGCGGTCCACCGGAATGATGCCCTTGCCCTGTTTGCCGGTGGATTCGGCGAGCAATTGTTCGAGCCACGCACCCAGATCGGAGATGGCGGGAGAGGTGATGATGGTGACCTTGTCGCGGCCGTTCTTGGCCGCGGTTCCGAGGATGATGCCGAGCACAACGCCGGGGTTCTCCTCGACCGCCACCGAAGGAGCGCAGGCTTCGACCATTTCCCGGGTACGGTCGAGGAACTTCTCGACATCGAGTCCCATGATGGCCGCCGGCACCAGGCCGAAGTTCGAGAGCGCGGAGTAACGGCCGCCGATACTCGGGAGTCCGTAGTGGATGTGGCGAAAGCGGTCCCGCTCGGCGACCTGCTGCATTTTCGAGCCGGGATCGGTGATGGCGATGAAGTGGCTGCCGGCTTTGTCGGCGCCCACAACTTGTTTTACGCGCTCAAAGAAATACTGTTTGAAGATGTTCGGTTCAAGCGTGGATCCCGATTTGCTCGAAACCACAAACAGCGTTTTCCCGAGATCAATCGTGCCCTCGAAAGCCTTGATCTGGGCAGGATCGGTGGAATCGAGAACGTGGAGCTGGGGGAAGCCGGGGACGCGGCCGAAGGTTTTCTCGAATACTTCGGGGCAAAGACTGGACCCGCCCATGCCCAGCAAGAGAATGTCAGTGAAGCCACCGCTCTTTGAATCTCGGGCGGCGTCGAGCAGGCGGCCGATCCCGGCGATCTGCTCAGCCGCGATGTCGAGCCAGCCGAGCCAGTCGGCTTCGTCGGTTCCGGTCCACAGCGACCCATCGTGCTGCCATAGGCGGCGGACTTTTCCGGCTGCGCGCCAGTCATTGATGTTGGCCGTCACCTGGGCGGCCAACGGTGCCGGCAGCTCGTAGGCGGGCCGGCTCAGTTGGGCGCCGACCCCGCTCTTGGTCTTCGTCTCGACGGCTTCGAGCAGCTTGTCGAAGGCTTCGGCGAAAAGGCGTACCCCGTCGTCGGTGAGCTTGTCAGTGACTTCATCAATCGGGATGCCAAGCTGGGCAAGAGTTTTCATGACCTCCTCGGCAGCGGGGATATTCTCCGTCAGGCTGCTGCGGGGATGGCCGTGATCGCGGAAGGCGTCGAGCGTGGCTGGGGGCACGGTGTTGACCGTGTCCCGACCGATGAGTTCCTCGACGTACATCACGTCGCTGAACTTTGGATTCTTGGTACTGGTGCTCGCCCATAGCACGCGCTGTGTCTGGCCGCCCGCGGCAGCCAGCTTCTTCCAGGGCTCGGTCGAGAAGATTTTCAAGTACCGCTGGTAGGCGAGCTTGCCGTTCGCGATGGCAATTTTTCCCTCCAGGTTCTTCAGTTGCTCCTGCTGGCGCGGATCTTTCGAGGTTGCCAGCCGAGCCGCCAGCAGGGAATCGACCGCGGAGTCGATGCGGCTGATGAAAAAGCTGGCCACGCTGGCGATCTTGCTCGGATCGCCGCCGCCGGAGACGAACTTCTCGAGGCCGGCCACGTAGGCCTCCGCCACCTGCTGATAGACCTCTTGCGAAAACAACAGGGTAACGTTGATGTTGATGCCTTCGCTGATCAGCTGCTGGAATGCCGGAATGCCTTCCCGGGTGCCCGGGACCTTGATCATGACATTCTCCCGGCCCACAGCTTTCCACAGCCGGCGCGCTTCGAGCTGGGTGCCTTCGGTATCGCGCGCCAGATAGGGCGAGACTTCCAGGCTCACGTATCCGTCGTACCGCTTGGTGCTGTCGTACACCGAACGCAGGATGTCAGCCGCATCCTGGATGTCGCGGATGGCAAGGATCTCGTAGCGCGCTTTGGCGTCCAGGTCGGTCTTCGGCGCGAGCGAATCCAGCAGGTCCGCATAGAGCGTGCTGGCCGCAATGGCCTTTTCGAAAATCGATGGATTCGAGGTCATGCCGCGCAGGCCGTCCTCCTTGACCAGACGTTTCAGTTCGCCCCCGGTCAATAGGTCCCGGCGGATATAGTCCAGCCAGACGGACTGGCCGAATTTCTGCAGGTCGACTAAGGGGTTAACGGCTTTTGCGGTGTCCAGGATTCCGGTAGGCTGCATGATGCTTCTCCTAATAAATATTCTGCTCTGCAGTATTTCTTCTCTGCGCGTCATCCCCAGGATGGTCGAGGACGAGGCGATGCCATGGGTTGAGCGAAAACCTATTTTGCTCTCGCGATCGCCTCGCGGGCGGCCGCGAGCACGTGGTCCGTGGTAAAGCCAAACTTTTTCTGCAAATCCTTGATCGGCGCCGAGGCTCCGAAGCGATGCATACCTACGATAGAGCCCGCGGGGCCCACGTAGCGCGCCCAGCCGAAAGTGCTGGCCATTTCGACTGCCACCCGCGCCCCGACCGAGGGTGGAAAAACCTGCGCTTTGTAAGCCGCGCTCTGGGTTTCGAAAATGTCCCACGACGGCATGCTGACCACCCGCGCTTTGATACCCTCGGCCTTCAGTTGCTCGAAGGCGCTGACGCAAAGCGAAACTTCGCTGCCCGTTCCCATCAGGATGACACTCGGTTTGCCGTCGGGCGCGTCGGCAAGAATGTAGGCACCTTGCTTCACCCCCGCTGCCGGCCCATATTGGGTACGGTCAAAGGTCGGGACCGCCTGCCGGGTCAGCACCAGGGCCGCGGGCTGGTTCTGGAGTTGCATGATGATCTTCCAGGACTCGACGACTTCGTTGGCATCCGCCGGCCGCAGCGTGACCAATCCCGGCACCGCGCGCAACGAAGCAAGCTGTTCGATGGGCTGATGCGTGGGGCCGTCTTCGCCCAGGCCGATAGAGTCGTGCGTGAAGATGTGGATCACCGGCAGATCCATGATGGCGGCCAGCCTGATCGGCGGCTTCATGTAATCGCTGAAGATCATGAACGTGGAGCCGTAAGCCCGGATCTTCGAGAGCGACAACCCGTTCACGATAGCGCCCATGGCGTGCTCGCGGA
>PKYX01000352.1 GCA_003132825.1 Acidobacteriaceae bacterium | reverse complement strand
TGGACCGGGACGCCGGCGTGCAGGTGCTGCTCGACCGATTCCAGGTGAGGGTTGAAGACGTACCTATTCTGATCTGCCGGGGACAGGTCGTACTGCGCAACCCAAGCAACCAGGAGGCCGCCGATTGCCTGGGCTTCAATGAGGGCATTGACGCGACTTTGGTGCGCGATACGCTGGTGGTCGGCGCAGGGCCCGCGGGACTGGCGGCAGCCGTATATGCGGCGTCGGAAGGACTTGATGTGCTGGTCCTCGAAAACGACGTGCCCGGCGGACAGGCGGGGTCGAGTTCGAAAATCGAGAACTATCTGGGTTTCCCCACCGGCATCTCAGGCCAGGAGCTGGCGGGTCGCGCGTATTTGCAGGCGCAGAAATTTGGCGCGGAAGTGATGATCGCCCGCGGCGCCAGACGGCTGGGCTGCGACCACAAGCCGTACACGGTCGAGATCGACGGCGGCACCGATCTGCTGGCCCGCACCGTCATCATCGCCACCGGCGCCGAATATCGACGGCTTCCCCTTGAAAATCTGGCCCGCTTCGCGGGACTGGGCGTCTACTACGGCGCCACTTTTCTTGAAGCGCAGCTATGCGAGGGCGAAGAAGTGGTTGTGGTCGGCGGCGGTAACTCGGCTGGGCAAGCGGCTGTGTACTTGGCGCAAATGACCAAACACGTGCACATGCTGGTCCGATCGAACCAGTTAGCCGATACCATGTCGCGCTATCTGATCCGCCGCATCGAGGACAGCCCCGCGATCACCCTGCGCACCGAGACCGAGATCATCGCTCTCGAAGGTGGCGACCATCTGGAAAACGTGCAATGGCGCAATCGACAGACGGGAGAGGTCGAAACCCACGACCTACGGCATGTGTTTCTCATGACCGGAGCAGTCCCCAACACGCGGTGGCTCAACGGATGCGTGGCTACAGACGAAAAGGGCTTCATCCGGACGGGACGCGATCTGACCCCTGAGGACCTGGCGGCGGCGCACTGGCCACTGACGCGTCTACCCTACTTTTACGAGACCACTCTGCCGGGCGTCTTCGCGGTGGGAGATGTTCGCTCCGGGAATGTGAAGCGAGTGGCCTCGGCGGTGGGCGAAGGCTCGATCGTGATTCACCTGGTCCACCAGGTTCTGCAGGAGTAGCTGAAACATTTCCAAAAGCAATGTGCGGTAGAATTCAGTTCGTTCTGCGGCCTGAACATCTTCGACCGGGAAAGAATGCGGGTCGCGATGGGCTTGCCGCCGGAGGCTCCATTGAATCTGCCAGGGCGAACTACTGCAATGATTCTTACCGCACTCTGTTCCTTCCTCTTTCTGTCTACGACTGCATTTCTGCGTGGTGAGGAGGCCGCGGGCCTCGAGGCCCGCCGAGCACGGTTCAAGGACATGCTGGCGGAAGAGTGGGAATACGAACTGCGCGAAATTCCCGAGCAAGCGACCACCATCGGAGATTATCGCTACAACGACCGCTGGAGCGACATTTCTCTCGCACACGTGCAGGTACAAAAACAAGACGCTCTGGAGTGGATTTCGCGCTTCCAGGCGGTCGACAGCAGCGGTTTCCCGGAGCAGGAGAGACTCAGTCAGTCGCTGATGCTGCGCAATCTGAAACAACGTGTTGAGGGCATCGATTTTAAAGCGTATGAAATGCCTGTCGATCAAATAGGCGGTTTACAGCTCCAGATACCGGAGTTTGTCGCGCTGATTCCGTTTGATTCGACAAAACACTACGAGGACTACATTGCTCGCCTGCACCGAGTGCCTGCGGTCATCGATGATTTGATCGCAGTCCTCGAGCAAGGTAAGAAAGACAAGTTAATGCCGCCGCGCTTTCTACTGGAGAAGACGGTCGGCCAGTGCAGGTCCATCGCAGAGCCTTCTGGAGAGGCGAATGTTTTCGGCCAGCCGGCAGCGCATTTTCCGGACGCGGTGCCGGTTGCCGATCGCCAGCGCCTGCAGGATGCGATTGTCGCGGCGGTCGATGGCGAAGTTCGTCCGGCCTACATCAAGCTGGCTGGCTTCATCGCTCGGGACTACGCTCCCCTGGGCCGGACCGAACCCGGAGTCTGGGCCTTGCCGGAAGGGGAGGCTCGATATCACTTCGCGATTCGGGAGATGACGACCACCGACATGGATCCGGAGGCGATTCACGAGCTTGGCCTGAAGGAAGTGGCACGCATTGAGGGTGAGGAACTAGCGATTGCCACCAAGTTGGGCTTCTCCGACCTGAAGAGTTTTCGCGCGGCGCTGAAATCGAATCCCAAGCTCACCCCAACCTCCCGGGAACAGATCGTCGACAGATTCCGCTCTTATATCGGGGGGATGCAGCCCGAGTTACCGAAGCTTTTCGGCATGCTGCCCAAGACGCAACTGGAAGTTAGGCCGACGCAGGAGTATCGCGAAAAGGACGCTCCGTTCGCCGAATATGAACAGGGCACCCCCGACGGCTCGCGGCCCGGCATCGTCTACGTGGACACGGGCGACTTCGAGCATCGTTCGTTTCTCGAAGTGGAAGCGACCGCCTATCACGAAGGGGTTCCGGGCCACCATATGCAGATTTCCATTGCGCAGACGCTGCCCGATTTGCCCGCCTTCCGTCAGCAGGCTGATTACGGGGCTTACGTCGAGGGCTGGGCGCTGTATGCGGAACGCTTGGGCAAAGACATTGGCTTCTACCAGGATCCCTACTCCGACTACGGACGGCTCTCGAACGAGATGCTGCGGGCCATCCGGCTGGTGGTCGACACCGGCGTGCATGCCAAACACTGGACGCGCCAGCAGATGGTGGAC
>PKYX01000320.1 GCA_003132825.1 Acidobacteriaceae bacterium | reverse complement strand
CAAGCCCGATTCGGGCTGGACTACAGCGGTATTCAGAGCAGCGGCTCAACCCCGGGCAGCAGCGGCCAGCTTGGCTTTTCCTTCCGTGCGGATATGACGCGCATTGCCGGAACCTACTGGAATCTGCAGGGGTACATGCGGGAACGGCTGACTAGCAATTCGCAGCCGGAGGAAGACACGATCGAGAACTATCTCGACCGGACCTACATCATCCAGTTGTACTACGATAATCCCAACTCAAAGTGGGTGGCGGGATTTGGACGTCTTTACCTGCCCTGGGCGGTCAGCCTGGACACGATCGACGGGGGATACGTGGGCCGCCGCCTGGCTCATGGCGTGACCACCGGAGTTTTCTTCGGATCGACTCCAGATCCAACCTCGTGGCACTACCAGCCGGATCAGCAAATTGGGGGCTCGTTCGTGAACGTTGCGGGCGGCAGTTACGAGGACTTCCATTACTCAAGCACCGCCGGCATGGCCTTCAGCATGCTGAAATGGCAGCTCGATCGGCCCTATCTCTTCCTGGAGAATGGAGTGTCTTACCGGCATTACATTTCCGTCGATCACTCGTTGATTGTCGATTCTCCGCAAGGCGTCACCACGGATGGAATCAAGCCGGGCACGGGCATCAGCCGCAGTTATCTCAGCCTGCACATTCAGCCGCATCCGCGGATCTCCTTCGACATTTATCACAACTACTTTCGCGATGTTCCCACCGCCGCCACCGCACTCATCGGAACCGGTTTGGTCGACAAGTTGCTTTATCAGGGCGTGAGTGCGGGTGTGCACGTGGAGTTGGAGCGGCACTTCACCGTTTACACCACCATCGGACAGAGCGACAAGACGGGAGACCAACAGAGGAGCCTGAACCAGATGTACGGACTCGCCTGGAGCGAGATCTGGCATACCGGCCTCCGTGCCGACATGCGCTATTCAAAGTTTGACAGCCCCTTTGCGCGGGGTGACTACCGGGTGCTGTCGCTGTCGCGTCACATCGGCGACCGCATGAATTGGGACGCCCAGGTCGGCGCTCAGACTCTCGACTCTCCTTTTACTGTGAATCGTAGCTCGCCCTTTGTAGACACTTCTTTTGACACCAACCTCGGCGGACACTCATTTTTGCAGAGCGGATACACCATCGGGCGGGGCGCGCAACTGAACTATACCCAGTGGTATCTGAGTCTCGGATATCGCATCAATGCGAAGGGACCGGTGAGATGACCGCGCATACCGCTTTGGCTCCCCCCAGCATCACCCTTGCCGCCGCGGGACAAGAGCAGCATCGACGGCGGATCATGACCGTATCGCTGGTGGCGACGAGCCTGATGGCGGGGTTGGCGCTCTACGGAGCTAATTACTACACCCTCAGCCAGGCCGACCGGCCGTTTTCCCCGAAGCATCATCTCTTGAAGCCCAGCGGAGTGATTGGAATCAATTTGGGCCTGCTCGGCGTTCTGCTGTTTTGCGGCATCTTCTTGTATCCGCTGCGCAAGCGTTGGGCGTGGCTGCGAAAACAAGGCGACTCCAGACACTGGCTCGACTATCACGTTGTTCTCGGCATCGCAGCCCCGGTCTGCATCGCCTTTCACTCGTCGTTCAAGTTTCGCGGATTGGCGGGAGTTGCATTCTGGGTCATGGTGGCGGTGGGGTTGAGCGGTTTTGTGGGGCGCTACCTTTACGCTCAGATTCCGCGCCGGGTGGCTTCGGCAGAAGTGTCTGTCCGGGTATTGAGCGGCGTGCTGACCTATCAGAAAGTCATCCCCCAGGCCGATCTGCGGGGACTGTTGCATTTGCCCAGCCCGCGGCAGGCGTCTCGTTGGTCGCCGCTGCTCGCCTTGGGCTACATGGCGGCATCCGATCTGGCCCGCCCGTTCCGCATTGCCCGCTTGCGGGCGCGGGGCATGGGGGTCAGTCAAACCATTGTTTCTGTCGGCGGATTGCTGCCCGCCCGTGATCAGCAACTCGAATGGGTCATCGGGGTTGCGCGGCAGCAAGCGGTGCTGGCCCGGCGCATCCTGTTTCTTTCCCGCGCGCAGCAAGTATTCAAGCTGTGGCACGTAGTGCACAAACCATTCAGCTACGCCTTCGCCGTACTGGCGCTTTTGCACATTGTGGTGGCGATGTTGCTTGGTTTTCTCTGAGGCTTGCCCTATGGATACCTTCGTCACCGTCATTCTGGCCGTCGGGGTCGCCATGTTTTTCCTGCGCGGCTACCTCAAGAAGCTGAAAAAGCATGACGAGTTGGCGCGCCGAATTGCCGAGAAAGGGAGACTGTCGTCGGGGGATCCCCAGGGTCTCCATCCCCACATTGACGCCACGCACTGCATCGGCTGCGGGGCTTGCACCACGGTCTGTCCAGAGGGCGATGTGCTGACCATGGTGGGCGGAAAAGCAGTCATCGCCAATGGACAAAGCTGCATCGGCCACGGGCTCTGTGCCCAAGCCTGTCCGGTTGGCGCCATCACCATGGTGATGGCCGGTCCGAGCATGGGTGCCGACATGCCTTACCTGACAGAGGAGTACGAGACCACCATCGAGAACCTGTTTATCGTCGGCGAACTCGGCGGGTTGGGTCTGATCAAAAATGCGCTGGACCAGGGGCGGCGTTCGCTGGACGTCATCGCCAACAGGCTCAGAGGTACACCATCCCTCCCGGGCGTTTACGACGTCTTAATCGTCGGAGCCGGTCCCGCCGGCATTACTGCCTCGCTGCGTGCGATTGAGAGAAGGCTCAGCTATATCACGATCGAGCGGGACGAGGTTGGGGGGACGGTGGCGAAGTTTCCCCGCCAGAAAGTTGTCACCACGACTCCGCTGGAGTTTCCCATGTACGGGAAGCTCGATAAAACCGAACTTTCCAAGGAACATCTTTTGGCCTTCTGGGACATGGTCTTGAACCGGGCCGATTTCAATGTTTGCACCGACTCGAAAGTGGAGGACATTCAGCGCACGGACGGAATCTTCAGCGTTATGACCGCCACCCAGCGATACCGCGCGCGTGCGGTGGTCCTGGCGCTCGGCCGCGCCGGCACTCCGCGGAAGCTCGGAGTCAAAGGAGAGCATTTTCCCAAGGTGATGTATCGGCTGATTGAGGCGGACCACTACAAGCACAAGCGGATCCTGGTTGTGGGGGGCGGCGATAGCGCAGTGGAGGCGGCTTTGGGGCTGGGGCAACAGGAGGGCAATCAGGTCACCCTGTCGTACCGGCAAGGCGCCTTCATCCGCATCAAGGCACGCAATGCCAAGCGTTTGGAGGAAAGCGCGCGGACGGGAAAGGTCCGGGTGATCTTCAACTCGATGCCTGTCGAGTTTCGGAAAGACGCCGTCATTCTGTCGGTGAATGGCAAGCTGGAGTCAATTGCCAACGATTTTGTCTGGATCTTTGCCGGCGGCACTCCGCCTCATGAATTCCTCAAGAAGATCGGAGTCGGGTTCGGAATGCGGGATATGACGGTTGACGGAAGGAATGAAGCCAGGCAGCGACGGGTCGTACTGGTAGGACAGTCTTCTTAAAACCCAGAATCGAGTTCTACCCCAGGGTCCGGTCCAATTATGGGATCTAAATCCCCTCTCACCCGAGCCCCCGCCTACCGGCGGCTCCTCCCGCCTCGCCGCGGTCGGTCCGCAGGGCTCGGGCCGAGGGCCCCGNNCCCGCCTCGCTTCAGTCGGTCCGCATATCTCGGGGCGAGGGGCCCCCGGCCCCCAAAATTGTCCATTCCCGGACACTCCGGTCCAGTAGGGGACAGTTGGGGCCTCACCCGAGAGTCATTGAGGAACTGTATCTCTTGACATTTCCGTCACTTGCTCGTCTATGACAGTGTGGTCCGCCGGGTGCCCATTGGTTTCATGATGGATATCGCTCGACCCGATCTCAAGCGTCAGAAGCGCCGCCGCCAGATAATCCTGCTGGCGGTTGTGATGGTTCTGGTGGTCGCCACCACGGCGGCTGTTTTGCGGCTGAAGCCGGCAGCGCCTTCGGTGGAACGCGGAACGGTGTGGACGGACACGGTAAAACGAGGACCGATGCTGCGCCAAGTGCGCGGGCTGGGCACGCTGACTCCTACCCAGGAAGCCATCCGCCAAATTCCCGCGGAGACCGACGCGACGGTTGTGCGCATTCGCATGCTGCCCGGTTCGCAAGTGAAGGCGGACTCGATTCTGGTTGAAATGAGCGATCCCCAAGTCGAGCAGGCGGCGCTCGATGCGCAGCTCCAGTTGAAGGCCGCAGAAGCCGCCTATCAGAGCCTGCGCGTGACCCTCGATAGCGCCCTGATGGACCTGAAAGCCAGTGCCGCGACCGTAACCGCCGACTACGAGCAAGCCAAGCTGCAGGGGGAAACCGATAAAGCGCTGTTCGACATGGGAGTCATCTCCGGCCTGGCGTACAAGTCGTCCAAGGGCAAAGCCGACGAACTCACCATTCGAAACAATCTGGAAATGCAGAGAATTGCCGTCAACCAAAAGGCCATTGAGTCGCAATTGGCCGAGCAGCAGGCCAAAATTGATCAGATGCGTGCCCTTTTCGAACTCAAGCAGAAGCAGCTGGATGCCCTGAAAGTACGCGCCGGCATTGACGGCGTGTTGGTCGATCTCCCCTTGCAGGTGGGGCAACGGGTTGCGCCCGGAACCATGCTGGCGAAAGTGGTGCAGCCCAATCACCTGATGGCCGAACTGAAGATCGCAGAGACGCAGGCGCGGGATGTGCAGATTGGCGAGCCGGCCTCGGTCGATACCCACAACGGGGTCATTCCAGGGACGGTCATGCGGGTTGATCCGGCGGTCGAGAACGGCACCGTCACCGTGGATGTCAGCCTCACCGGCGATCTCCCCAAGGGAGTGCGGCCCGACCTCAGCGTGGATGGAACCGTCGACCTGGAGCGTCTGGACAATATTCTCTACGTGGGCCGTCCCGCATTCGGGCAGGAGAATAGCACCATCAGCCTGTTCAAGCTCGATCCCGATAGCAACGGCGCGGTGCGCGTTCCGGTGAAAGTGGGGCGGGCATCGGTGAATTCGATCCAAGTGATTGAGGGACTGCATGAAGGCGACACGGTAATCCTTTCCGACATGTCGCGTTGGGACAGCACGGACCGAGTCAAGCTTGACTAAACCGCAAACTACAAAATCGAGGGCGAAGCCATGACTGAAACACTGCCGCTGATCCAGATCGAGGATATGACCAAGGTGTTCTACACCGACGAAATTGAGACGCACGCGCTCTCCGGAGTGCACCTCTCGATTGACAAAGGTGAGTATGTTGCGATGTCGGGGCCCTCGGGCTGCGGGAAGTCAACGCTGCTCTCGATCATCGGCCTGCTCGATACTCCGACCGGGGGAAAATATCAGCTGAACGAAAAGCCGGTCGAAAACCTGGACTTTGCCGAGCGCTCGCGCATCCGCAATCAGGAGATTGGTTTCATCTTCCAGAGTTTCAACCTGATTGGCGATCTGACGGTGTACGAAAACGTCGAGCTGCCGCTGACCTACCGGCAGAGAATGCCGTCGGCGGAGCGCAAGAGACGGGTGATGGAAGCGCTCGAACGCGTGGGGATGGCCCACCGCATCCGCCACTATCCTTCGCAACTCTCAGGCGGCCAGCAGCAACGCGTCGCGATCGCCCGCGCGC
>PKYX01000493.1 GCA_003132825.1 Acidobacteriaceae bacterium | reverse complement strand
AAGCTGGCGGGATTTGGTTTGCGATAACGCGTCGCGCGTGGACCTCACAAACACTTGCCAACATTCCTCATCATCGCTGTACTGAGCTACCTGCTGGGGTCGATTCCCTTCGGATATCTGCTGGTACGCCTCTTCCGCGGCGAAGATGTGCGGCAAAGCGGCAGCGGGAACATCGGAGCCACGAATGTCTCCCGCAAATCGCCGGCCCTGGGAGTACTGACGTTGCTGTTGGATGCGCTAAAGGGATCCGCGGCGGTCGGGCTGGCAGCTTTCCTCTCGAGTCGAATGCTCGGCGGGGTGATGCCTTATCAGGTCATGTCAATGGCGGCGTTATTCGCGGTCCTCGGCCACGTGTTTCCCGTGTGGCTGAAGTTTCGCGGTGGTAAAGGAGTGGCCACGGGGCTGGGCTCATTTATCGTGCTTGCTCCCAAGGCGGTTCTGCTAGCAGCGGGTATCTTTGTCGCAGTCGTAATCATCTCTCGCTACGTTTCGCTCGGGTCGATTATCGCGGTGGCATCTTTTCCCTTGCTCGTTTACGGGATGCGCGCGTATGGGAACAAACCGATTGCCCTGGCATTGATGGCTGCCACTTCCCTGCTCATCATTGCGAAGCATCACGAAAACATCCGCCGCCTGCTTGCAGGCACCGAAAGCCGCGCGGGAGCGAAGCACGCATGAGCGAAATTGCAATCATCGGAGCTGGAGCCTGGGGCACGGCGCTGTCGATCATTCTGGGCCGCAAGGAGACTCACCGGCTACGGCTGTGGGCCCACGAAAAGGAGATTTGTGAGAGCATCGCCCGGCAACGCGTAAACGAAATGTTTCTTCCTGGCCAGCTCATCCCGGCTTGCGTGACGCCGTGCAATGACCTGGCGGAAGCGCTCGAAGATGCCGCCATCGTAGTGAGCGTGATGCCTTCGCAACATTGCCGCCGCTTGTTTGAACAGATGCGCTCGCACCTGCAAGCAGAAACCATAATTGTCAGCGCAACCAAGGGACTGGAGGAAAACTCCCTGCTGCGCATGACCGAGGTGATCGCGCAGGTGGTGAAGGCCGACGGCGGGACGGCGCCGCGGATTGGAGCCCTTAGCGGCCCATCGTTTGCTCTGGAAGCTGCACGAGGAGACCCAACGGCAATCGCCATCGCATCGCAGGACACGGAATTGGCTCGGTCAGTCCAGCAAGAGTTCAGCCATGCCAGCTTTCGCATCTACACTAACGAAGACCCGATCGGCGTGGAACTTGGCGGAGCGCTGAAGAATACGATCGCGATCGCCGCCGGCGTTTGCGCAGGGCTCGGCCTGGGACACAACTCCGTGGCGGCGCTCATCACGCGGGGTCTGGCCGAAATGACGCGGCTCGTCATCGCCTGCGGCGGCAGACCTGAAACCATGGCGGGACTGGCAGGCCTTGGCGACCTGGTGCTGACTTGCACCGGAGGCCTCTCCCGCAATCGCAGCGTGGGCGTCGAGCTCGGACGCGGACGAAAGTTGCCTGAGATTCTCGCCGGCATGCGTGGCATGGTTGCAGAGGGAGTTTTCACTACAACGGCTGCGGTGGGGCTGGCGCGCGCCCGCGGCATTGAGATGCCCATCACCGAGCAGATGCACGCGATCCTGCAGGGGAGCAAAGCTCCGCGCGCGGCAATTTATGAATTGATGACTCGCAGCAGCAAAAGCGAAGCGCTCACCTGAGGTACAGAAGATCCGGCCGTCGCCGTGTTTTCCTGCCAAACCCGTGCCGAACGCCCACTTTGGCTGGTACTTTGGTAATCGCAAAGGCTCGCGGTTTTCGCCTCGCAGCACTCCTTCCAGATTAAACTTTATAAAGACCCCGTGAAATCCGACGCCACTTCGGCCCCCGACGCTCGCGAACCGAGTCATAGTAGCGACTTGTCTTCCGCTGCGCAGACTCCGGCTCGCATCCCGATTCTGTATGTGATCCTCGGCGTGCTTCTGGTGATCAGCATCGTCCCCATGTACTTCTACTCCGCGCAAGTGGAAGCCATCAATCGGGATCGCCTGAAGACCAACGAAATGCTGCTGCAGAATACCGTGACGCGGTCGCTGGCCGACGATCTTTCGCAGCATGAGCACTCCCTGCGCATGATGCTGGCCAACCTTTCTTCGGCGATTCAAGTGGCGAGCGGGGGCGACATCGGCAGCAAGAACATCGAAGCGCCGGAGTTGCGCGCGCTGCTGGAAAACTTTGTTTCCTCTTCGGATGAACTCGCTTATGCCACTCTGCTCAACTCCGATGCCAAGGGGGTTTCGGCCGGACGCATCGCGCCGGACGCCTTCCTGCAGCGGGAGTTGCAGCATGGCTTTGACGCCGCCCGCGATGGCCGAGCTTACAACGGTCAGGCGCTGCAGGTCGGAAACGGCAAGTCCGCGCGTACGGTTGTGCTGGTAAGTAGTCCCGTCAGCTACGGCGGCCGGTTTCTGGGTATGGTGGGCGCGGTCGTGGACTTGCAATTCCTGATTCGCCGCCTGCAGGAAGTTAGCGGCGGCGGTCTGATTCCTTATGTTGTGGACTCGCAGGGCCGGCTGGTGGCTGCCGGGACTCCACAATATGTGACCGGCCAGGACATGAAGAGCCTGGAGATCGTTCGCAACTTCGTCGACGAAGGCAACAAGGCGCAGTTGGCCGCCACCAAAGAGTTCGCTGTCCGCGAAGGCAAGAACAATGTTGAGATGCTTGGCACCTACAGCCCGGTTACCGCGCTCGATTGGGCAGTCGTGGTACAGAAGCCACAGCTCGAAGCTTACCGCGGAGTCTACGAGATGCAGCGCACGGCGCGGCTGCTGGCGCTGCTCGCAGTGCTGTTGAGCATTGGCGTAAGCATTTTCGCGGCCCGCAGGATTACCTATCCCCTGCAGGTTCTTACCCAATCCAGCCGCGCTCTAGCGCGCGGCGACTTTTCGCAGCGCGTTCACCTGGCAAGCCGCACCGAAATCGGCGAACTGGCGGAGACCTTTAACACCATGTCCAAAGACCTGGAACAGTTCGTCGAAGATCTGAAGCGGGCCGCGGAAGAAAACCACGCTTTGTTTCTCGGCTCAATCCAGATGCTAGCGGGCGCGGTTGACGAGAAGGATCCCTACACCCGCGGCCACTCCGACCGGGTCACGCGTTACTCGCTGATGATCGGTAAGGAGCTTGGTCTGGATGCGACATTTATGGAGACCCTGCAGATTTCCGCGCAGCTGCACGACGTGGGCAAAATCGGCGTGGACGATCGCATCCTGAAAAAACCCGGCAAGCTGACCGAAGAAGAGTTCGACCTGATGAAGGAGCATCCGTCGAAGGGCGCCAACATCATGCGGCCCGTCGAGCAGTTGAAAGAGATGCTGCCCGGCATCGAACTGCATCACGAGCGCATCGACGGGCAAGGGTACCCGTACGGTTTGCGCGGCGATGAAATTCCAATGATGGCGCGCATCATCGCCGTCGC
>PKYX01000420.1 GCA_003132825.1 Acidobacteriaceae bacterium | reverse complement strand
AACGAGCCGGGTCGGCATCGCGGCCGGTGCGCCAGCTGAAGGGCTTCCGCCGGATTGCGTTGCACCCCGGCGAGACCCAGACGCTTCGGTTCCCGTTAGGCAAGGATGAATTGAGCTTCTGGAGCCCGCAAACCAAGGCCTGGAGTGTGGAGCCGGGCACCTTCGACGTATGGGCAGGGGAAGACTCAACCGCCAGCCTGCATACCGAATTGGTCGTAACCGAATCACCAACCCCGCTCATTCCCTGACGTCATTCTGAAAAGGAGCCGCCGAAGCTTTGCGGCTCCCTTTTTCGTAAATTGGCGCGCGACCGCAAGCGGGCGCTCGCGGCAAGGTTAGCGACCACTCGGGAGCTAAAGCCTACCTCTCGCGTTCCGGAAGGTTCCTCTCACGAAGGTCCCGTGCGGCTTGGCCTCACTCCCTCAACGGCACCTAACCGCGACCATCCGAACTTAGTTGACATTGTCCATCAATATGATGGACGATTGCCTGCATGTCTATTCTTGACTCAGGCCTTTCGCTTAATTCGAATGTGGCGGCCTTTCGACGTTTTAATCGCGTATACACCCGCTTCATTGGAGTGCTAGATGAGGAGTTGCTAAATAGTGGGTACAGCCTGGCGGAGGCTCGCGTCCTTTATGAACTTGCGACGCGTCAGACGCCCACTGCGAAGGAAATCGCGGTGGGTCTCGGCATGGACCCGGCCTACTTGAGCCGTATCCTCGCTCGGTTCGAGAGGAGCTCCCTGCTGAAACGCACGACCTCGAAAAAGGACGCGCGCTCGGCGTATTTAGCACTCACGCAGAAAGGAAAATCCAGGTTCGAGAGACTCAATGTGCTTTCAGAAGAGCAGGCTCGCGGCATCCTCAGGGCACTGCCGCCGACGGGTCAGACCGACCTCATTGGTTACATGAGCGATCTCGAACGCCTGCTGGCGCCAAGCACTCAGGAAGAGGCGAGGTACGTTTTGCGCCCACATCGGCCAGGCGATATGGGTTGGGTCGTGCATCGGGAGGGCGCACTCTATGCCCAAGAGTATGGCTTCGACGAGACATTTGAAGCACTGGTGGCGCGCATTGTTGCTGATTTCCTCACGGAATTCGATTCAAAGCGCGAACGCTGCTGGATCGCGGAAGTGAATGGACAGAATGTGGGCCACATCTTCTTGGTCAAGCATCCTAATGAGCCCTCTACCGCGAAGCTTCGCCTCCTGCTAGTTGAACCGAGCGCGAGAGGACTGAGATTAGGATCTGCGCTGGTAGAAGAAAGCGTAAACTTCGCCAGAGCCGTCGGCTACAAGAAGATCACCCTCTGGACTCAGAGCATTCTCGTGGCAGCTCGCCGTATCTATCAAAAGGCGGGATTCCGCCTCGTAGAGGAGCAAGCCAACTGCAAGTTTGGCAAAGATCTGGTGTCCCAAACTTGGGAATTGGACCTGACAGAGAGCGGGCTTCGGAGAGTTGCACGCCATGACGGGCGCGCGGGACCAACCCCGACGCACATATGAGATCGCTAGTGTAAGCGGAGAATCTGATGCGAACTCGAAACCTGGTGGGTCTGCTCGTAATTGCGCTATCCGGATTGATCAACCCGAAAGTTGCGGCGGCGCAACTCCCCCCTGAACTTCGAAAGGAAATGTGGAGCGCCGAATGGATCACCTCCCCGGATGCCGCACAACGCGACCAATCCGTACTGCACCTTCGCAAGGTGGTCGAGCTGGCGCGGCGACCGCAGCATTTTCTGGTGCAGGTAAGCGCGGACAATCAATTCATCTTGTATGTGAACCAGCAGTGCGTGGGCTTAGGGCCCTCGCGCAGCGACTTGGGTCATTGGAGATATGAGACCTATGACCTAGGGCCGTTCCTCGGTTCGGGAAAAAATGTCTTGGCCGCCGTGGTGTGGAATTTTGGCGTGCTAACGCCCCTGGGCCAGATCAGCGACCGCACGGCGTTTGTTCTTCACGGAGAAAGCGAAGCGGAGCGTGTAGCCGACACCGATCAAACCTGGGAGGTAGAGGAAGAAAAAGGCATCCGCGCGCTGCCCACCCCGGATGAGATTCGAAGGCACTACTATGTGGCTGAACCGGCGGAGCGCATCGACGGAACCGTTTTCAACTGGGATTGGAACAGCGCCGACTCCAGCTCCGGTGGACGTTGGAAACAAGCGCAATCCATAGGGCACGCCACTCCACTGGGCGCAGTGTTACAAGAAAATAACTGGCAACTTGTGCCCGACCCGCTGCCTCCCATGCAGATCGTATTGACTTCGGCCGGGCAGGTTGTCCGGTCGACCGGTATCGACTTGCCATCCAGTTTTCCGGACAACGCATTTGCCGTGCCGGCTCATACGAAGGCCACGGTTTTGATCGACAACTCGCATCTGACCACGGCATATCCCGAGCTGACGGTGACGGATGGCCGCGGCGCCACGGTTCGCCTCACCTATGCCGAAGCCTTGATCGACGATAAGGGCGAGAAGGGGAACCGCAACGAAATCACGGGCAAGCACATCCAGGGCATTTTTGACGAATTCGTCCCCGACGGTGCGGCGAACCGCATATTCGTGCCCCTGGGCTGGAAAACCTGGCGGTACCTGCAGTTGGATATTGAGACCAGCGATCAAGCGCTGCGAATCGAAAAATTGCGCACATGGTTTACCGCCTATCCGTTTGAAGAACTCGGACACTTCGAATCAGACGACGATTCGCTGAAGCCGATTTGGGAGATCGGTTGGCGCACCGCCCGCCTGGACGCGCACGACACCTACATGGATACGCCCTACTACGAGCGCATGCAGTACATCGGGGACACGCGAATTCAAGCCTTGCTTTCTTATGTCGTGAGTGGGGATGACCGATTGGCCCGCCAGGCTATTCAAGCCTTCAATGATTCCCGCATCCCGGAAGGCATCACTCGCAGCCGCTACCCCTCATCCCTGCGGCAGATCATCCCAACCTTCTCGTTGCTCTGGGTCGGCATGGTGCACGATTTCTGGATGTACCGGGCAGATTCTGATTTCGTCCGCGCCCAGCTTGCCGGTACACGGTCGGTTCTGGATTGGTTTCTACAGCGTCAACGGGCGGACGGCCTATTGATGAAGATCCCCTGGTGGCCGTTCGCAGATTGGGGTAAAGATTTTGACTTCGGCATACCCCCCAACGATAACGATGGGGGGTCTTCGGTAATTACCTTGCAATTTGTGGAGGCGCTGCGCTATGCCGCGGAAATGGAATCGGCATTGGGCGACAACACCCGGGCTGCACTCTACCGCAGGGCAGCCGAGCGGGCTGCGCAGGCAGTCTACAAGCTCTGCTGGAATCAGCAGGATAGGCTGCTAGCCGATACGCCGGCACAGAAGCATTACAGCCAGCACGCGAACATTCTCGGCGTCTGGCTCGACGTGATTCCTCGTGAGCGTCAAAAAGATGTGCTGACGAAAATCCTTTCGGTCAGCGATGCGGGCTATGCGGCAACCGGGCCCCTGCCACCTCTGACGCAAGCAACTTATTATTTCCGCTTTTATCTCGCACGCGCACTGGACCATGCCGGAATGGGAGACCAATACCTGCAATTGCTGGAGCCATGGCGGAAGATGGTATCGCTCGGCTTGACCACCTGGGCGGAGCAGCCAGAACCCACGCGCTCAGACTCTCATGCCTGGAGCGCGCATCCGAACTATGATTTCCTGACCATCGTGGCGGGCATTCGTCCAGCAACGCCTGCCTTCGCGACGGTCCTCCTGGCCCCTCACTTAGGATCGCTCAAACATCTTTCGGCCGCGGTCCCGAGTCCGAAAGGAATGATAGAAGTCGAATATACGGTTGAACATTTCTGGGTCAAGGCAGTCGCTATTTTGCCGCCGGGCGTCTCCGGTGAGCTGCTATGGGACGGCGAGACTTCAATCCTTCATGAAGGCAAACAGGAGTTGCGGTTGCGGCTGCGGAGCACGGCCTCCCGCCTGGCCTCAGCAAAGTTCTGAGGCTCCTAAGCGGTATCGCTCCCGGTCCGGCTCTAGCCCAATTGAGGGACGATCCAGTCGCTTTCCCAGCCCTCGACCCCGTAGCTAAGGCACCTCTGGCAAGCTGATGAAACTAGCCTCTCCTGGAGCATGCCACACCCGCTGCGTAGCCTTACGATAGTCGCTGGGTTTTGCATAGAAAATATTGGGCACAAATGTCTGCGGGTTACGGTCGTACAAAGGAAACAGGGTCGATTGCACCTGCACCATAATGCGATGCCCCGTTAGGAAGACATGGTTGACGGTAGGCAGCGCGAAGCGGTAGAGCAACGGCTGACCGGCCGCAACTGCTTCGGGGTACTCAAAGCTGGTGCGATAACGGCCACGAAAAATGTCGAGCGAAATAGGCAGTTCATATCCTCCCATTTGAGGTTGGGAGGGCACGGTGTCGGGATAGACATCAATCAGCTTTACGATCCAGTCGCTATCGGTGCCGCTCGTGGACGCATAAAGGTCTACGCCGGGCACGCCGCCGAGGTGCAGGGGGGTGCTGAGCGGTTCACTCACATAAGTGAGCACGTCCGGCCGACCATCGACGAAACGTTGGTCATTGACCAGCCATGTCTTCCAAGCGTCGTCGTCATCGGCACGGACCGGTCGCGGCCGATACGGCACAGGCATGGACGGATCGGAAACGTATTCATCATAGTTCTCTGTGGTCGTGGTCGGCGGCTGAAAGGACAGCTTTCCGTGGGCCGTCAAGTATATCGACCGCGACCTGTGGCTACAGCCCGAGTCACAACTCAATGGCCAAGAACTGTATCGGTCCCAGTGATTTTCCCCCGTGTTGTAAATCAGCACGGGAGGGGTGTCGGCCTTCGGAGCGTTGTCCAGCAGATACTGATTGAAAAAAGGAAGCAGCACATCTCGCCGGAACTGGAGCGCCGTATCTCCGTCCCAGAGCAGCGGTCCAAGCGAGAAGCCAGCGTAGTTGACTTGGCTATGCCGCCACGGTCCCATGACCAGGTAATTCTTGTCATTCGCCGTGTCTTTTGGTTCGACCGCTTCGTAACAGTGAATAGCGCCCCACATGTCCTCTTGGTCCCATAACCCCTGCAACCACATCACCGGCACCTGCAATGGCTGCGCGGCCATGACTTGGTCCAAAGCCTGTCCTTGCCAAAACGCATCGTAGGCCGGGTGCTCAGCTACTTTCCGCCAAGAGGGAAGTTGCTCGAGACCGCCAGACTGTGCAAAGTCGCCCGCTGACCCTTTTCTGAGAAAGTTCGTGTAATCATCGTAGCTTTCCCTGGGTATGCGGGAGCCCTTGCCCCGGGCCGTGGTCTGTTCCGTGAAGTAGTCGAGATTGACCTGGCGAAAAGCGCCATAATGAAACCAATCATCCCCCATCCAGCCGTCGACCATGGGGCTTTCCGGCGCCGCTACCTTTAGCGCCGGGTGCGGATGTATCAATGCCATCACCACAGTAAAGCCCTCGTAGGAGGAGCCAATCATGCCCACTTTGGCGTTGGATTCCGGCACATTTTTCACCAGCCAGTCGATGGTGTCGTATGCATCGGTCGAGTCATCCGCTCCGCTTGCATTGAGCGGTCCGAGCGGCGGAGGTGTCATGAGGTAGTCGCCTTCGGAACCGTACTTGCCCCGAACATCCTGGAACACGCGAATGTATCCTGCCCTGACGAATACATCATCGCCTTGGGGAAGCTCATCGA
>PKYX01000178.1 GCA_003132825.1 Acidobacteriaceae bacterium | reverse complement strand
ATGAATTTCATGAAAAATACGGAAGATCTGGTAAGGATCGATGGAGCCAAGAGTCAAGTCATCGTCAGCATAGCGGCGGTCATTGAAGTGAAATCCTCCCATCATCTCGTGATGCAGGAGCCAAGCCACAATTTGCTCGATATTTTGCGTCTGGTAGTGATGGCCAGTATCGACCAGCACCAGCGCCTGCGGACCGGCGGCACGGGCGAAGAGCAACGCCATGCCCCAGTCAGCCACATCGGTGTGGTAGAAGGCCGGTTCGAAGGGTTTGTATTCGATCAGCAAACGCTGCTTGGGGCTCAAGCGGTGGTGGACTTCCTTGAGCGCCTCTTCGAACCACACAATCCGTTTGCGGATGCTCTGTGTTCCAGGATAGTTGGAGCCGTCAGCGAACCAGGGCGAAATGTCTCGGCACTCCATCGTGTTCGCGATTGCCACGCACTCCAGAATGTGATCAAGCGCCCGTTTGCGAATTACAGGATCCGGATTGCCCAACGAACCGTACTTGTATTCCTGATCCTGAAAAACATTGGGATTGATGGAACCCGGCTGCACGCCGTGTTTTTCTGCCAGTTGTTCGACGAGCGTAACGTCACTCAAGCCTTTGGGCAGGTCCCACTGAACGTGCAGCGCCAACGTAGGGCACGCACCGGTGAGGGCGTGCACCTGAGCGGCATCGCTGAACTTGTCTTCGATGGAAATCGCAGCGGCCGGCTGTAGAAACTTTCCGAAACGGGTGCCCGTGTTGGCAAATCCCCAGGAAGGAAGTTCAACTTTGAACGTATCCAGCGCACGAAAAATAACTCCATCCACCTTGTCCATCATCGTGAGACCCTTTCCAAAAGTTTCAGCTCCCCGCGCTAATTAGTGAGTACAGACTGAGCCGGGCTCACCAAAGATTCTATTCTTTGCCCGGAGAGAATTTCCGCCCACTTGGCTACCGCGGAGGAAGTCACGCCGACATCCGGTGCATAGTGTCCCGCCAGCGCAGCCAGTTGGACTGCGAAATTGCCGATCGTTGCGCTCTCGGTGGACGCCACGATCACCTCTAGACCAGTCGCTCTCGCAGTGAGGCGATTCAGAAAAGCATTTCGGCTCCCGCCACCGACGATATAAAGCAGCTTGGGCGGTTTCTTCGTGACCTCGGCAAGGTCCTGCAAGACGGCCGCATAGCGCGCTGCCAAACTATGAAAGATGAGGTTAGCCACTCGAGGAGCCATCGCCGCTTCCTCCGAAATCGGAATGCCACCCGAACGCAGAAGTTGGGAATTGATCCTCTCTGGCATCCTGCCAGGCAGGATCAGCTCGGCGTCATCCACTTCAAGCAGACGATCAGGAGCGGGAAGAGATGCGCAGGCGTCGATCAGCTGCTCCGCGGTCCACAATTTGCCTTGCGATCGCCAGTGTTCCATACATTGCCGCAACAGCCACATACCATTGACGTTTTTCAGAAAATAGGTTTTGCCGCCGATGCCACCTTCGTTGCTGAAGTTCTTGGTGCGAGTGGCGTCGCTGATACAAGGAGCATTCAGCACACCGCCAACCAGCGACCAAGTGCCAGAACTGATGAAGGCCCAATCGTCGCCGCGTGCGGGAATTCCGGCGATGGCCGACGCGGTATCGTGGCATGCAGGGGCGATCAGCGCGGTGTGGCGAAAGGCCGGCAGGGCGGCCAGCGGTCGTTGGAGGTGTCCTATGTTTGTTCCTGGCATCACGATCGGAGGCGCGGCCTCCAAGTCCAGACCGGCAGCGTCAAAAATCTCGCGACACCACGCCTGGTTGTCCGGTTCAACAAGTTGAGTGTGCGTGGCATTGGTGTATTCGGCGATTCGCTTTCCGCCGAGGCGGAACAAGACATACTCAGGCAAGTTTACCCACGGAGTATTTTGTTCGACCCCGATGGAACTGTCTGCAAACAATTGGTAAAGCGTATTCAAAGGAAGAATCTGAATTCCAGTAAGAGCGTAAAGACGCTCGGGAGAGATACGAGCGTGGACTTGCAGTAGTGACTCGGCGGTTCTGCGGTCCCGATAGCAAAATGGCTGGAAAATCGGCCGGCCCTCAGAATCCAGCCGGACATAGTCGACCGCCCAGCCGTCCACCCCAATGGCGCTGATTCCCTCGGGTGCCAGTTCGGCGCAGCAGCGCAATCCTTCTTCTACGCCGGCAAGAATGCGATGGATATCCCACCGCAGGCCGCCGCCCTCGTCGGTTGCCCCATTCGGGAACCGATGCACGATCTGAATATTTGGGACTCCCTTGGTCCATCGCAAAAGAGAGACTCGGCAACTCTCGGCCCCCAAGTCCACGGCTACGATCGCAGCTCTCTGGTCCGGCGCGGAGTCGGGGGACTCGAGATCCGCGACGGTCTGACCGTCACACGCGGTCTCCACATCCTGGGGGCCATTGCTCATCGCAAGAAAGCCTCGGTTAATCCACCATCGACCGGGATCAGATGGCCAGTCGTGCATCGTGACTTGGGCCCCGCAAGAAAGAGAATTGCGTGAGCGCAATCCCTCGGATCGATGGCACGATGAGTCAAAGTTCGCTTAGCATAGAAATTGGCGAGCAGGGTTCGGAGTTGTTCGTCACTGAAGCTCTCCTCAAACGGGATACCATATTTACTGAGCGATGCGATCACCCGATGCCGTGGAAACATAGTGGATCCCTGGATGACCGTCGCCGGACTGATTCCATTGACGCGGATCCTGGGTGACAATGAAATTGCCAGCTCGCGCACCAGATGGCTCAGTGCGGCCTTACTCACGTCGTAGGCTTCGCTTCCCCGCTTGGCGACAACCGCATTCGCGGAACTGGTCAGCACAAGCGACGCCTCCAGGTCTTGTTCTCGAAGAATGTGCGCGGCTTCTTCCGCCAGCAGATAATTGGCAGTTACATTCAGCTCGAGGGTAACGCCCCACTGCTCGTCACTTACGCGACCATCCGTCGAAGATGGAAACAACGCCGCTGTATTGATGAGAACATCGAGTCCGCCGTAAGCGGCGATCACCTCGCGAAGCGCTTCACGAATCGCGGCTCGCTTGCGAATGTCCACGGCGGCCGAGATTGCGCCTTCTTTTCCGGAACTTGACCTGGCGGCTTCAGCAACGCATTCCGCAGCTTCAACATCACGGTCGGCGACGACCACGTGAGCTCCAAGTTCGGCGGCCAGAAGGGCCGTTTCGCGGCCAATGCCACTGCCGCCACCGACTACTACCACCACCTGGCGGCTCAACTCCTTCTCCGGTGGCTGGCGAAGAATCTTAGCTTCTTCCAGTTTCCAGTATTCAATCCGAAACGCTTCTGACAACGGAAGCGCCACGTAGTTGGAATGCACTTTGAACGCACTCGTCGGTGCTGCCCTCCCTGCCTGCGGCAGCGGATCGGGCGGGTTTCCTGTACTCAATGAAGAGGCGCCCTCCATCACATGAATGGCATTCACATAGAATTCGCCGGCGAGTCTGGCTTCAGTCTTGCTCTTGCCAAAACTGAACATACCAACGCCCGGAATCAGCACCACTGTGGGACTGGCGTCCCGCATAACCGGCGAATCCTTCTGCGCGAAGGATGTGTAATATTCGGCGTATTCCTTCTGGTATTGTTCGAGCGCCGAATCAATCTGCTCGCGCAACCCCTCAAGGCTGGTACCGGGCTGCCACTTCACGAACAGCGGCCGCACTTTGGTGCGGATAAAGTGATCCGGGCAACTGGTGCCCAAATAGGCAAACCTTTCCGCATCCTGGGAGTTAACGAAGCGAAGCACTTCGGGAAGGTCGCTAAAGTTGCCAATCATCCTACGATGGCGGGAGATGCGCCCACGCACGAAGGGAAAAATGTCGAGAGCCTGCTCGCGATGGTGGTCGGCCGTTTGATGGCGCACCCCTCCGAAAAGGCCGCCCCCCTTCCTTGCGACGTGATCCAGAACGAACTGGCCGAGCTGATCGATGATAGAAATTGTATTTTCGTAGCACTCCCGCTGCGTCTGGCCCCAAGTAAAGAGGCCGTGACCGCCGAGCACAACTCCGTCGCAACCCGAATTCTCGCGCACCGCCTTTCGCAGCATCATGGCCAACTCGAAGCCAGGGCGCTGCCACTGTACCCAAATTAAGTGGTGGTCAAATAGCCGGTTGAACTCCTCCATTTTTTCCCGTCCGTTGGCGGAGGCCGCCAGAGCGATGCCCCAGTCGGGATGCAAGTGGTCAATATGCGTAAACGGCAAGAATCCGTGGAGCGGCGTATCAATCGATGCTGCGACTGTGTTTTTGCCGAACGCGCAAATCGGGTACAAATCCACCATCTCGTCTTCGTGTTCCGCACCGGAATAGTTGTTCTCCAGGGCGCGCAACTTTTCCATGGAGAGAACCGCCAATCCCGTCCGCTGGATACTGCCTAGATCTCCTCCGCTGCCTTTGATCCACAACACTTCCCGTTGGGTTCCGTCCAGCGGGTCGAGGTGTAAAAGTTTCGAACTAGTATTTCCTCCTCCGAAGTTGGTGATGCGGAGATCAGAACCCAGAAGGTTGGAGCGGTAACGCAACAATTCGGGTTCATCAAGGCCACGAGCGATGCGGTCGTCCCAACGGTCATTCAAATAGCGCAAACTTGTGGCCAGCTTCATAAAGAGAGTTTTCGGCTGCGAAAGGCGCGCAATGCGGCCGCCGTCCGCACATTCTCCGCGTCGGTCAGAACCCAGCTATCATACCTAACGATGCAATAGGGCAATAGTTTCTGTGGGAAAATGAGGTGGATCCAGGTAAAAGCGTACACCGGACTGTGGAACAACTCGTCATCGCTGAGATTTTAGACCGCTGGCTGCCTTTATCGTCGCTGCGGTTACAAGTTTGCTCGACGTAGTTCTATGGCGAAACGCGCTGACCGCTTAGAAGCGCCAAGGCCAAGTGAATTAGCCGCGGTCCGTAGCTCTGCGCTTCATGTAATACCGAGCCGATCAGCGGGCTTCCTGGCGTGTTCATCTCTTCCAAGGCTTCCGAGATGCAATCCTGTCCCCTGATGGCGAAATATTTGTCCCACTTCAGTTCCCGCACCGCTTGCACCGCTCCCAATGCGCTGGTATCAGTTGCTGCCGCGATAAGAACGCCGCGATCCTTGGAGTGGCGTCGGAGAAAATCGAAAACAAGACGGTAGCTCTTGTCCCGCATGCCCCTCCCGTCCAATCTCACCAGGGACTCAGCGGAAACATTGGGCAACTTGGAACGGATTGCCTCAAAAGCTCCGGTGATACGGCTTTGCACCAAGGGACCGGCCTCTTCTAGATCCAGCCCCAGACTCCAACGCACCTTCCCTCCCCAGGCCTTTTTGGCGTGCTGCGCCAGGCATTCACCGGCCTCGAATCCAACCCGATAGTTGTCGACACCGAAGAACGTCGCGTGCGGATGGGGATATCGACCGCGATCAGAGGAATGCCCGCACCATCGATCTTATCGGCAATCACAGGCGCCACGCGCTGGTCGATCTGAAACTCGATCACCAAGTCAGGACGGCTTTTTACAAACTCATCCGCATTGCGCAGGGCGGTGGCGCCGTCATAGCAATTGTCGAGCACGATCAAATCGACTCCGGCGGCGGAGGAGGCGCTTCGCAGGCTGTCGGTTACGGCCTCGGAAAAGGGCATCTCCGCCGCCTGGCTGCCAAAACCAAAGCGCGCCTTCTTGGGACGAGCCACGAGACGATATAGGCCGTCTTGCGACTGCGCCAGATATCCCCGATGAACCAGCGTCTTGAGGATGCGGTAGACGGTTGTTTTCGAAATGTTGGTTCGCTGATAAATGGCTTCGAGGGTCAGCGATCTGTAACAGCTCGAGAATGTCGAGCGCCTTGGAAAGGACCGGGATCAAATAAAGCCGCTTCGGGGACGACCGAGTCAAGTTGTATTCCTCACCAGCCGAGGATCGAAATGTGCAAAGAAACTATAGCTTGGGCACGCGCTTTCTTCTATAGAGTGCTCTAGGACCATTCAAAAGACACGGGTTCGTGTACCGGGCTTCCTACCGCGTCGCCCTTCGCACCAATCGGACCGAGAATGACGCCGTGGGTTCAGCAGGTTGCCTGCGCAACCGTTAAGACCAGGAGATATCAATAGGGGAACAAGTTCTAGGAATATGCAATAGAGAAACAAGTTCAGCTGTGCCTTGACAACTTTCAGGCATCGTCACTAAAGTGCGGAGGAGTTGCTGGCTTATTGTCTTGACTCTTTTATGGAACGTATCTGCTTTGTGTTGCAGGTCAAACCCGAGCGGCTGGTGGAGTACAAAGAACGTCATCGCACTGTATGGCCGGAAATGCTGCTTGCATTGCGAGAGACGGGATGGAACAACTATTCATTGTTTCTCCGAAGCGACGGTCTCTTGGTCGGCTATCTGGAAACCGAGGATTTCGATCGTGCACGGGCGGGCATGCAAGAGCGCGAGGTAAATGAAAAGTGGCAACGGGAGATGGCGGACTTCTTTCTGCAGCCCGATGGATCCTTGCCCGATTGCGCGATGGAGACGTTGGAAGAAGTTTTTCATCTCTGACCTCGTCCTGAGGAGTCCTATGATCCCAAATCCAGCTTTAGGTGTGCTGTTTCATTGGCTGGGCGGTCTGGCTTCCGGAAGCTTCTATGTGCCCTACCGTTGGGTAAGGCGCTGGTCGTGGGAAACCTACTGGCTGGCGGGGGGCGTTTTCAGTTGGATTTTCGCTCCCTGGATTCTGGGCTGGGTGATGACGAAGGACTTGCCGGCGGTCCTTTTGGAAGCGCCGCCTTCGACCCTGTTCTGGACATTCTTTTTCGGACTGATGTGGGGAATCGGCGGGCTCACGTTCGGCCTGACGATGCGCTACCTGGGACTCTCGCTGGGCATGGCGGTCGTTCTCGGCCTCTGCGCGGCGTTTGGCACATTGATGCCGCCGATTTTCCGTGGTCAATTCATGACCCAGGTGGTGGGAACGAGTTCGGGCAGAGTGATTCTTCTGGGCATCTTCGTTTGCCTCTTGGGGATTGCCGCCGCGGGATTGGCGGGCATTCTTAAAGAGCGCGCCATGTCAACCGAAGAGCAGAAGGCGGTCATCAAGGAGTTCGATCTCAAGAAAGGGATTGCTGTTGCCACGCTCTCCGGGGTAATGAGCGCCTGTTTCGCTTATGGGTTGGCGGCCGGAGACCCGATCAAGGCCCTCACATTAAGGCATGGGACTCCTGTTCTGTGGCAAGGCTTGCCGGTACTGGTGGTTGTGCTGATCGGTGGTTTTACGACCAACTTCATCTGGTGTCTGATACTCAACCTCCGGAACAAAACCGGATACCAGTACTTCAGTTCGACATCACGGGAATCGAACCATCAAGAGGAGACCACACTCGAAACCGCCGTCGACGCCCCTGGACGCGAGGTCGTTGAGCACATTCCTGCCGCCAGACAGGGCACGCTGGCGGTTGCGGTGTTGGTCGAGAAGAGCGGCACGCAGCGAACCCGTGAGCCAGTGCCGATGCTGGCAAACTACCTCCTTTGTGCTCTTGCTGGCACCACATGGTACTTCCAGTTTTTTTTCTACACCATGGGCGAGACCCAGATGGGACGGTTCAAGTTTTCCAGTTGGACGCTCCACATGGCGAGCATCATCATTTTCAGCACATTGTGGGGGCTGGGCTTGAAGGAATGGAAAGGCGCTGGAGTTCCCGCGATGCGTCTGCTTTCACTGGCACTGGCGTTGCTGGTTGGGTCGACCGTGATTGTGGGTTATGGAAATTATCTCGGGCTGCTGCATTAGAGCGTGACGGGGCAATCCGGCCCTCCGTCGCATTAGACTGCATTCGCCCCGAAAAAATGTGCCGGGCTTTTGTTCTGAGCGGAGCTTTTTGTTTGATTCTTACGGGGCTTTGCCGGAGGCCGGCGAGGCCTCCTTCACGGCCGCGAGAGTTAGACCCGGCTGCGTTCTTGAGCCTTCGGCGCGGCGCCGATGTGATCAAAGCAAGCTGCCTCGGAGCCCGGGCCGTCCTGATCGGACGCGCATGCTCATGGACTTGCGGCTGTCGGTGAATGCCGGCGTCACACGGGCGCCCGAGCTTCTGCAGACAGATCTGGAAAGCACGCTTAAGCTACTGGGTTGCGCATCGATGGCTGCCTTGGACCGTTCCTATATCCAAGTCTCGCCGAGTTGGCCGGCAGACTGAAAGTTCGGCGCACTCTTATTTGCAATCAGCCGGCTCGTGCCTTCAGGAGCAATGGGCTGCGATTGTTTAACATTACGGTTTCGCGGTCATAGACGCCGCCGACGGTAGTTGCGATGCATCCCACCCGCCGCCCAACGCCTCGATGAGCTGTACGCTTGAGGTCATCCGCTCCATTTTCAGGTTGACGGAGGTCTGCTCGTTACTCAACAAGGCAGTTTGCGCTGTGATGACATTCAGATAGGGGTCAAGCCCCAGGCGATAGCGATCGTTGGCGATCGTCAGGTTTCTCTGCGCCGATGTCACTGCTTCATCTTGTTCCTGAAGCTCCTGTGACAGGATGCGCAGGGATGCGAGATTGTCTTCCACCTGCTGAAATGCCGTCAATACGTCTTGGCGATAGTTCGCGATCGTTTCTTCATAGTTCGCCCGGAACTGCTGCATCGTGGCCCGCCGTAGTCCTCCGTCAAAAAGTGTTTCGCTCATCTGTGGACCCGCGGAAAAGAAGCGGCTTGGCCATGTAAATAGCTTCGCGATCGAGGAACTCTCAAGCCCAGCCGAGGCGCTCAAGGTGAGGGAGGGAAAGTACGCTGCTCGCGCCACTCCGATCTGCGCATTTGCCTGGGCCATACTGCGCTCACCAGCAGCGACATCCGGCCGTCTTTCAAGAAGCTGGGAAGGAACGCCCGCGGGAATCCCCGGAGGGTTCGCGTTCAGTGGTTCGACGGGAATCGAAAATGAGGAAGCGGGCTTACCCACCAAGACGGCTATCGCGTGCTCATACTGGGCTCGCAGGATTCCGAGGTTGGTATCCTGCGCTTTCGCAGTGTCCAGTTGGGTCTCGGCTTGAGCGACCGATTCGTCGGAGTCAATGCCGGTCTGATAGAGAGCTCGGGTTAGATCGAGCGATTCCTGATATGCCTTTACTGTCTGATCGAGCAATTGTTTCTGCGCGTCCTGCGCGCGAATTTGAAAATAATCCACTGCAACCTCAGCCTGCGCGGTCAGGCGAACATTTTGCAGGTCCGCGGCCGATGCCTGGGCAGCGTAGACATTTGCTTTCACCTGATTTCGAATTTTCCCCCACAGATCAATCTGATAGGAGGCGTCGAACGGCAAGACATAATCGGCAAATGTCCCGACCGAGGTCTGCGTTGTACCCGTCCCGCCAGTCGTGCCCGTGGCTGGGGTGTTCGTCCGAAGGGTGGATGACGGATGCTCCCAAGTTGCGCCGGGACCCACCGTCACGGTTGGAAAGAGCTGGGCGCGAGCTTCCTTGACCATCGCGCGGGCTACCAGGAAACTGGCGGCGGCAGAGGCGATATTCTGGTTGGAAACGTTCACCTGCTGTTCGAGGGAGTTCAACTGGGGATCACCAAATGCTTCCCACCACTTGCCGCGCAGCGAGGTATCTTGCGGCTGGGCTACTTTCCAACCCTCCAGTTCCTTATACGCTGCGGGAGTATCCACGGGCGCCCGGTGGTATTTCGGTCCGACAGCACATCCGTCGAGGAGCAATAAGACAGCTATTCCGGCCGCCAGTGCTGTGAATCCTACTCTGGGGAAGAACGCCGCTTTCCCCGTCTTCCCGAATTCGCCATGGGCTAGCATCTCAGTTGCCCTCCGGAACTGGTGCCTGCCCCGCACCTTGGGGGGCGACCTGCCGTTTTCCCCCCATGCGCAGTCGCAGGCGATCAAAAGTCAGGTAGACGACCGGTGTCGTATAGAGCGTAAGCAACTGACTCATGATCAACCCTCCCACAATCGTGATGCCAAGCGGGCGGCGCAGCTCCGATCCTGTGCCCGTCCCCAGCGCCAACGGCAAAGCGCCAAATAAGGCGGCCATCGTGGTCATCAGGATCGGACGAAAACGCAGCATGCACGCCTCGAAGATTGCATCCGCTGTGCTTTTGCCTTCCTGACGCTCAGCCTGGAGAGCGAAGTCGATCATCATGATGGCGTTCTTTTTTACGATTCCGATCAATAGCACAATGCCAATGATCGAAATGATATTCAGGTCCTCTTTGAAGAGCATCAGTGCCAGCATCGCGCCTACGCTGGCAGGCGGCAGACTGGAGATAATCGTCAGTGGATGTACCAGGCTTTCATACAAAATCCCCAGGACGATGTACACAGCCAGTAGTGCGGTCACCACTAGCACAGGCTCAGTGCTCAGCGATTGCTGATACGCCTGCAGTGTGCCCGAAAAGAACCCTTGAATCGTGGCCGGTGTGCCCAGCCGCTGTTGCATCTGGTCAATGCGCAAAGTGGCATCGCTCAGAGACAAACCCTCAGCCAGGTTGAACGACGCGGTGACCGAGGGAAATAAGCCCGTATGGTTGACTGCGAGGGGCGTTGTGCTCGACTGGCTCTTGGCCACTGTGAGCAGCGGAATGCTCCCGCTGCCGGAAGTATGAAGGTAGATGTCTTTTAACCCTTCGGGAGTTTGCCAATACTGAGGAGCAACTTCCAATACCACGTAGTACTGATTGAGCTGCGTGTAGATGATGGACACTTCCGATTGGCCGAAGGCGCTGTATAACGCCGCGTCCAGCGATTGTACGGTAAGGCCGAGTTTTGCCGCCGTGACGCGGTCATAGCTGATCATTTCGTCAAGCCCGCCATTCTGCTGATCGGAGTTCACGTCCTGGAAGCCGGGCAAACCCTTCATCTGCTTCAGCAGGATGGGTCCCCACTTGGACAGATCCTGCACATTGTCAGATTGAATCGTGTACTGATATTCCGCATTGCCCGAGCGGCCACCGATGCGGAGATCTTGCGCGGCTTGGAGGAATGTAGAGGCCACAGGCAGGCGGTTCAATTTGGACCGTAGTCGGGCGATGATCTCAGTGGCGCTCACCTTGCGCACCGCCAGTGGTTTCAGCGCAATATAGATGTGGCCGGTATTGGTCGCTCCACCGCCGCCGGTGAACGCAATCACATTGTCCACTGCGGGGTCATTCTTAATCACCGCCACGATCTGCCGCGTCGAGCTGTCCATCGCCGGAAAGGATGC
>PKYX01000451.1 GCA_003132825.1 Acidobacteriaceae bacterium | reverse complement strand
CCGCAGTCCGGATTCCCCCCGAATTGACAGGGAGTGATTTTGGTTTTCAGGTCTGCTGATAGCACCTGGGTAGTGAGCGCAAAAACACAGTCCTCGGGACGGCGCGGGGGTGTGGCGAACTGCCGAATCATGCCTTCCGGCATGTCCAGTTTGGGAAACTCCTTCCGCAGTGCGAGCATATCGGCGATGGCCTGTCGACGCTCATGGGGCTGCAACATCTCCGGCAACCGATCTCCCAGTTGGGGAGTGAACAGGCTGAACCATACCTTGCGGATTTCCGCCCTGGGGGTCCAGCACTCCAGAAATTTCCTCAAATAGCCGGGACGCTTCATCATTTGACCGGTGACCGTGCAATGGATCGTGATCTTCTGGCCCGCAATGTTTCCCAAGATTCGCGCGTAGGTGGCCGGCGCACGCCGGACATCGTGCTCGGGTTGCAGTCCGTCAATCGACACGACGACTTGCAGCTTGGCCAGAGTCGCCCACGCTGGCGCAAGAGGCCGAAAGGCGCTGGTGACGACTTGGACGTGAATGCCTCGATCGAGCAGCAGCGGAATCATCAACTCGAGCTCGCGATACCGGACCAGCGGGTCACCCCCGACGATCGACAAATGCAAAGGCTTGAGGCGGTCGACCACCTCGAGAACCCCGTCGATCAGTTCTTGCCCTTTGCGATCACGAAGACCTCGCAAAGTGATTCCGCCGCCCAGATGGGCGACATCGTAGGCATAGCACCCCGGACAACGCAGCGGGCACTCCTTGGTAATTTCAATGGAAAGCGAGGGCCGCTCTCCCTTAAGAATCTTCCACCAGGCGCTAGTAATGGCTGAAGTTTTCACGGTAGTCCTCCTTGCTGTTTCGTGGACAATCTCCGACCATGCGCGGCCAAGCATCTCCAGAAATGAAAAGGCAGCCCGCACCAATTGGTCTTCGGAAATGGATGTCGACGTCGGGGCTGACGCTATCAGTGAGAAAGCATCGCAATGCTGCCCTTACGAGTGGGAATTAGAGGTTGCGTCGAGCTGCGAGTGCCGGAGGAGATGGATCGGCCGCCTGTCCGGTTAGGACGACCCGATCACTCGGAAGATCCGGCTCGGGAGCCGCGATGAAGGCGACGGAGCGTAGTTGGAGGTGAGAAGAGCTGCCGGACCAATCGGGATTCAAGCGCCGCTTACATATGCCACCGCGTGCGTCAGATAGGCGGGCAGCCACGCTGATCGTGTGCGGATTCACAGCCGGCGGGTCGGGTATGTTGTCGACCGCGGCGATCGCCATCAGCGCGCCCAGAACCCAGATTAGGTATGACTTCGACTTCATTGTTCTTCTGTTGACCCGGCTTCATGATAACGGATTTGGGGCACTGTAGTTCTACAAAGCGCCAAGAAACGGTTCCCCAGAGCCACGGCAAGTGCGCCCATCCAAGCGATCGTGAAGATTAACGCAAAATAGGCCGCGAAATGAAAAGCAGCAACGATTGCGGCGTGAGATCTGGGCCCATCGGAGCCCGCAGGCGATCCGATTGAAGGCTTTGAGGATTTGTGATAGTGACAAAGGAGCACGCACTCGGTTGCAGCCGGTCGAAAGATCCGAGGGCAGGAAGGTCCGACATGTGTTTTTCAGCGGCGGCGAATTTTATCGGCAGTGGAGTTTTGGCAGGCGTCGGTGTCGTGACCTTGACCAGAGTGAAACACAGGCGCGAACTTCTGTTTGCCTCGCTGCCTTTGCTGTTTGCCATTCACCAGTTCATCGAGGGCTTCGTCTGGCTTGGACTGGACGGAATCCTGTCCGCCAAGGTTGCCCACAACATGGGGGCGGCATTTATGCTGTATGCGCAGGGGCTTCTTCCATTTCTACTGCCCCTCAGCGTGCTTCTATTTGAGGCCGATGCGAAAAGCCGCCGCCGCATGGTGCCGTTCCTCGTGGTTGGCGGATTGACGGCCCTCTATATCCTTTGGGCCCTGACCGCCTATCCCTTGCAGATTTTCGTCCGCGGCGACAGCATCGTGTACATGAATGCGGCCACCAACAATACTTTCGTCGCCGTTCTCTATGTCATTGCGACCTGTGGTTCGCTCTTGTTCTCGAAGGTAGAGGACATGGTGGTCTTCGGCGTAGCTAACCTCGGCATACTGCTGGTCGTGATGGCGATTAAGCGATATGCATTCACCTCTTTGTGGTGCGCCTACGCAGCGATTGCAAGTGTGATTATTCTCGCTTACTTCTGGAAGAGCATTGAAGACCGACCGTTTCACTACGCCGCGTCGAGGTAGAAGCGCGGTAGGGTGTTGGTGCAGCTGAAACCGAGATCTGGATTCTTCCCCGTGATGGATATTCCGATCCTGGACGGTCGCAATTTTGCCGACGCGGATGACGCTGATGCGCAACCAGTAACCATCGTCAATGAGTCCTTCGCGCACAAATACTGGCCCGGTGAAAACGCCGTCGGGAAATATATTTCCATACTGCGCGAAACCCCGGTTCCGCGGCGCGTGGTGGGCGTTGTTGGCAATGTCAGGGCCACGATTGAGGACGAGCCGCCTCCCGCTATGTATGTCTGTTACAAGCAGATGTCCTTTCCCTCGATGCAGATCGTTCTGTTGCGTCGCGATGCGTCGGGCTCAGCGCGGGCGCAAATTCGGCAGGCGGTGCAGAGCGTCGATCCGGAGCAACCGGTTGACTATGCCACGTCCATGGACGAAATCGTCCGCAGCGCGCTCGATCCCTGGAGATTCGCTCTTTCCCGTCTGGGCGGACTGGCCAGTCTGGCGATCGTCCTAACGGGAGTTGGATTGTTCGCAGTCGTTTCATACCTGATACGCGAGAGGACCAAGGAATTGGGACTCAGGATGGCGATTGGAGCCTCTCGCAGCAACATCATGAATCTGGTTTTGAGCCAGAGTCTGAAGTTGGCTCTGCTCGGAACCGGTATCGGAATGGCGCTTACGTTCGCGGTCGGGCGCCTCATGACCAGCATGGTGTACGCCATTCGACCGAACGATCCGCTAATATTCCTCATGGTGGCCATCTTGGTGGGCGCGATCTCAATCTTGGCAGCCTATATTCCAGCGCGCCGGGCTGCTCGGATCGAACCCTTGGTGGCGCTTAGAGAACAGTAGCGCCCGGAAATAGGCACCGCTGAATCGTCCAGCGAGCCTTTTGAGGCCCTCAGCGCCAAAGAGGTGCAGGGGAAACCGGGCTGTGATGGATCGGCTCGGTTATCATGGACTTGCATGGCTTTCCCCATCAAAGTCTGTACCGTATGCTCAGAGGAGTTTGAGCTGAAGCCGGATAAGCCCGGTTTCGCCAACCGCTGCCCGGCCTGCAGCGCTGTCGAGGCAACGGAATCCGCCACCAAGCCCCGCATGGACGCCGACGAACGTAAGACACAGAGTGAAGCGAACGAGGCTCGGAGGCAAGCCATGCGCGAGCTTCTTTACCGCAAGGATAGCTGACGGCTGGTGAGGGGAGCGCTCTGATGCCTCCGCCAAGCTTCCCTTCGCATACCGAGAGGCCGTAGACCATGGCTCGTGTGTTCATCACAGGTTCCGCAGACGGCCTCGGCCGCATGGCCGCCCTGCTCCTCATCGAGCAAGGACACAAGGTCGTTCTCCACGCTCGTAGCGCGGAGCGAGGGCGGCAAGCGTTGGCCGCCGTTCCTGGGGCGGAAACCGTCGTCATTGGGGATCTCGCGAGCATCGCCCAAACCCGCAAGATGGCCGAACAGGTCAATGCCCTCGGCTCCCTCGATTCGGTGATCCACAATGCGGGCATGGGCTACAGGGAACCCCGGCGCATCGCGACCGAAGACGGCCTGCCGCAGGTATTTGCCGTCAACACACTCGCCCCCTATATCCTGACCGCCCTCATGCAGCGACCGAAGCGCCTGGTCTATCTGAGCTCCGGCCTGCACCAGGCGGGCGATGCCAATCTGAAGGACGTCGCCTGGGAGCACCGTCCCTGGCGTGGACAGCAGGCTTACTCCGATACCAAGCTGCACGATGTGCTTCTGGCTTTCGCCATCGCGCGCCGCTGGCCAGATGTTTTCTCGAACGCTCTGGAGCCCGGCTGGGTGGCAACCAAAATGGGAGGAGCGGGAGCGACGGACGACCTCGACCAAGGACATCGCACGCAAGTGTGGCTCGCGGCAAGCGACGATCCGGGTGCGATGGTAACGGGAAAGTACTTCTACCACATGAAGCTTCGTACGCCGAATCCATCGGCCAGCGATGCCGACCGGCAGGAGGAACTCCTTGCTGCCTGCAAACGCTTCTCGGGGGTAGAGCTACCCTCGAAATGAAGAAGGAACCAAGAGGCGATCGAAAACCATGCCTTTGGGACCGCCTGGTTAGTGCGGCGGATGCATTCAATCCCAACTCGCTATGGATTCTTATCTCCTCCTTGTGAGGTTTCCCCAAATTGCCGGGACGACTCTTTTGCGGGGCAAAATCTGCCTTGAGGTGGATTGGAGTGCGCGAAGAGCCGGGCGACGAGTCACGATGTTTTAAGGTTCCCCAGGACATCTCCGGCTCGACCCCGGATCCTCGGTTCGGCTGTGCTCTCCTGATCAGTTAGCAGACGCTTTACCTGGGCGTTTCTTCCGTTCGGCCGGGACCCGCCGCCTTGCTTCGACGAGCATGCCATATATTAAGGACAGCCTCGGAGTTGCTCATTTGGTTAGGCTAGCGCGCTAGGCGCGCTAGGCGGTTGATGATTGATGATCGATGATTGCCTTGCCGCTCGGGTTGCGGATTTGTGATCAGAAGATCAGAGTGGAGCAAGGCCGGACATGATGTTTCTCAAGGAGGATGGAATGAAGGTTCTGCGCACTACCGCACTATTCGCCGTCTGCGGCGTGGCGCTCGCTGGGGTCGGACAATCGAAGCCCCCCGAGGAATCCGCTGCCAAACCGGCCACCCAGCAGGAGGACATTCCCCACTCGATCGCCGACAGCGTCAGCAGCATGCTCCAGTTCGCCGAGGGGAATTTTCTTGGCATAGCGGAAGCCATGCCGGAGAGCCAGTATTCCTTCGTCCCCACGGCGGGAAAGTTCGATGATGTGCGCAGCTTCGGTGAGCAAGTAAAGCACGTCGCCTGCGCCCAGT
>PKYX01000454.1 GCA_003132825.1 Acidobacteriaceae bacterium | reverse complement strand
CAAGCTGTCGATAACCCCTGACGATTGAACTGCCCGACGGCGCCGAGCTTATGACAGGAATAACAGTCCACCACAGCATGGGCGCCGATCAGCGGAAAACGGTCCTGGTGCTCGTTGATGGAATGAATGGACACTTCCCAGCCGTTGACTCGGTGGCAGAGGTCGCACTGGGCTCCGTTCTTCCGTCGGTGCAGATCGGCGTGGCAATCCTGGCAGTTGCGACCGACGTTGGCAAAAACTGGATTGACGTGACATTGCTGGCACGCCAGGTTCGTGTGCATGCCGCGCAGGGGGTACCCGGTTCTGCTGTGATCGAAATCCGGCTTGCTGCGAATCGGCCTCCAGGCCGAGGCACCGTGACACTTCTCACAAGCTATGTTCAGCACGCCATGAGGACTGTGAACCGCAGCAGCGGGAGGGGTCTCGGCCTGGGCAGGCGCGGCAGAGGCCATCTGCAATAGGAAGAGCGCGTAGGCCAGCAACCCAGTTCCCGACAAGAGCTTTCTCCTTCATGGAATCCGCCGTTCCTTGGTCCTCGGCAACGCGGCGCCCTGGAACCGTAGCAAGGTCGTTCCGAGCGCTCTCTGTGTCGCGGCAGATTGCGCCGGTTCCAAACTCTATTCGGTGCTTCTCATGGTCTCCGCTCGCACATTTCCTGTACATATGTTCTTAGTACAGTCCGTGCGTACAGCGTCTTTAGTCCAATGCCCCACCCGACTTCGGTACCTTCGCCCCGTGGCAAGCAGAGCACTCGGTCGGCGTGGGCCGGTAGAAAAGGATCGCTTTCCGGCCGACCGTACGCGTCAATTTGTGGCACTTCTCACAACCCACGTTGCGATGCGCGCCTTCGAGAGCAAAAGAAGTACGCGTGTCGTGGTCGAACAGCGAGGGTTTCCATTTGGCACTGTCGTGACACCCAGCACACGGCGTGACTCCGGCTTTCGCAAATTGCGTTCCATGGACGTCCCCGTGGCAGGCTTCGCATTTCGTGGGCGCGGCCTTGAAATCCGCGTTCGTCAAAGCGGCTTTGGGATTCAGGGAGTGATGGCAAGCGCTGCACGGGGTGGTCCGGTGTGCGCCCAACAGCGGGAAAGATGTCTTCGAGTGGTCGAAGCGGGAGAAGTCCTTCCATGCTTCGGTGGAATGACAAGATTCGCAACCCAGCGGAGCTCCAGGCTCGCCCGCCAGCCGCATGAGCGCGTTCAGTTGCCCTTGGTGCGGATCGGTGTGGCAGGTGGTGCAGGCAAGGTTCTGCCAGTGATACACCGCAGCAGGCTTCGGCTTGAAAGTCGCGGCCAGGGTATGGCAATCGCCGCAGGCGACTGCCACATGGCTGCCGGTGATCGGAAAGCGGGTTTCATGGTGCCGGACCNNTCGGTACATCGCTCGAACTTCATCTTGAACACGGTGTCGGTGCCCTTGGGAATGTGGCACTGGGCACACTCGACCGCGGCATGTTTGCCTTCGAGCGGATACGCGGTCGCCGCGTGTTCCCTCAGCCCGAATCTGGCCGGCCTGAAGCCTTCGACGGTGTGACAGGATGCGCACTCGCCCCTATCGATGCGCTTGGCGAATTGTCCACCATGCGGATCAGGCCGGTGACAATCCATGCATTTCTGAAACGCCAGCGGCTTCTTGAAGTCTCCCCCCGCGTGGCACTGCATACAGTCCACCGCCGCGTGCCGACCGAGAAGGGGATATTTGGTCTTGGAGTGGTCAAAGTCCTGGCCCAGCGCTGCCGCGGAAACCTTCTTCCATCCCGCAGTGCTATGGCAAGACTGGCAGGTCGGTTCGAATCCCCCGCGATGAGGATCAGAGTGGCAATCCGCGCAGCCGCCAAAGGCGAGTCCGGTGTAACGCGGCTGTTTGTCTTTCCCCGGAAGATGGCACTGCTGGCAAGCCACTTCGGCATGCAGACCCGTGAGGGGATAGCGGGTTTTGGAGTGGTCGAACTTGCCGATGCGGATGGTCTTCCAGTTGTTCTCGTTGTGACATTGCAGGCAGTTGGAACCAAGCTGCCCCTTGTGCTGGTCTTGATGACACGTGGTGCAGCTCGGAGAAACTCCCAGAAACGTCTGACTGAGATTTTCGACCTTGATGGTGGGGCGCTGGCTCTGGCCAACATGTTCCGGACGGTGACACTGCGCACAGGCCAGCCCTGCGTGCTTGCCTTCGAGAGCGTATCCGGTTTTCCGGTGATCGAAGGATCTGATGTCCCACTTAATCAAGACGAAGTCTTCGCCGTTATGCTCGGAGTGGCAGGTCGCGCATTTCAGGCTTGCGCCCGGAGTGATGTTGAAGGAAGCGTGCAACCCTTTTCGGGCGCTGAGGCGCGAAGCAATTTCCGTATGGCACTCCAGGCACTTGAATGCCGGTTTTCCGGTGGAAATCTCGTGGCAGGCAGCGCAGTCGGTCATACCACTGAGGGAGCGATGCGCGCGCGACAGCGGGCCCGGCGAAATCTGGGCGGTTACCGGAATTGAAATCCCCAGAACAAACACCACGATCCACCTCAGAAGTTTCCTTCTTACGAGAGTGACGGTTGCAAGCGTCACGCAGGTGTCGAGAACTGTGATGGTGGCAACACTGCCACCGCGGATGGCTGAGGTTCGCAACAGCTCGGCCCTTCGTGCGACAAGAATGAGAGTCCGGGCAAATCAGGGGACGTCCCCGTCCCCTGAGAATGCCCGAGGTTTACAAGCGTGGCTGACGACGGCTACACCACTAGTTGGTCGACGCCGTTTTCACGGCGTCGTCATCGGCGGCCTGATCCTGGCGATCATAGGGTGCGAGTTCTCGTTTGCACCGGTTGTAGGCCGGCAGGTCGATCGTCGCACCGACCGCGACTCCATTCACATCCAGAGTGACCGAGACGGGGTCGGGTATGTGCACCAGATCGCCACAACCCAGGATGTCGTAGCTGGCCATAAAGCGCTGGGTTACGAAGGTGAACAGATTGGAGGCCGAAGGCACCGGAGATGGCCCCGCGGTGAGAGCAGCCTGATCGAGCAGGAGCCGGGAAGGGGCTACCCTGAGCATGTTGCGGCAGTAGCGCGCGGTATCGGCTTCCCCAAGAAATCGGGCATCGGGTTGGTCGACACCCCGCCGATACGCGTTCACTTTGCCCAGGTCGGTCGTGCCGGCGGCGTCGAGGACCATGGGATCGCCGGCCGGGATCAGCCCAACCGAAGCTCTCTGGTAGGCCCGCGCCTGCAGTTCGTTCAGCGCCAGACCCGGAAGCTTTTGGCCAGGATCTGCCAAGTCATCCACCTTCCAGGGTGTGCACCCGATGGCCGGATCCAAGAATCGGTCGAGAAGTCCATTGTCGCTGGGGTTCCCGAGGATCGTGGCGCCCGTCATGGCGGCCTGATTTGCCTGGGTGTTCTGCGCCAACAGACCGCCCGAGCTAATCAGATAGGTGACGGGCAGGTTGTCGCTCTGGTCCTGATCGACCACGAAGAAGTCCCGCACCGTGGGACAGATCTGGCGATCGCTGGCAAAACCCAAACGTGGAACACGCAGTCTGCCTTCGCGAATGGATCGATTCGCGGCTTTGAAAAAAGCCGGCGCGTTGCAATACGAGTACTGTCCGAAATTGTTGCCGGGCAGCCCGTTGACGCAATTGCTGGCCTTCAAGCTGGCAGCGCTTCCTGCCTGGATCAGCACGTTGCCGTTATATCCAAACCAGATTGCCACGATAGCGTGCTCGGGAAGCTTGGGGACAACGGGGGCGGAGGCGGGCACCGAGCCCTGGTCAATCACCAATGGGTTATAGACCGAAATCTGCCCGGTGGCCGGATCGAAGATCGCCGCCTGAACAAAGGCCGACGAACCCGAATTTGTTTCGTGACATTCGAAACTCCCGTCAGCGGGATTCGAGTCGGTCGGTAGCAAGACATATGGTGTCGCCAGCCCCTGAGCGGTAAAAGGAGCATCGGGCACGACAATCGTACAGTTCGGATTTTGGGCGCAGAGCATTCCAGGGGCAAGCAGAAGAACAATCAGACACAGAGCTTCAAATAGATGGCAGCGTTTCATGACACACTCCTCCATAGCACGGTTTCTGACACACGCCGGCCTAAACAGGAATCGTCTTAATGGGAGAAAGGGGAGGTTTTTTCCCAATGTTCGAGCCGGTCTAAGCGGGGAACTGTTTCACGAGCAACGTGAACGCAACAGCCCCGCGGAACTGAGGACCCTTCGGTCGCCTGACTCTCTGGCCACCACAGTGGAAGGTAGGCCGAATGTAGAGTCGAAACAACAGATGGTCAAGATGTCAGGAAGTACATACCGGGAAGTACAGTCTGCGCGCAGGAAACCATCACTGCGGAAATGCGCATTCGGACAGGCCGCACGCGCATTCGGACCGAGAGATGCTCTCGGATAAGGTGTACTACAAGCAGCCGGTCCGGTGCTTCAGCCTGCGTGCGAGCTAAGCTCGGAACGGGCGTTCTCTGCGTTGCTCGGTGTGGCAAGGGCGTCACGTCCCCGAAACAAATCGTGCCGCGTGGGGGGCTCAGGACTTCGTAGATAAGAAGTGGAAAACATGGAATTGTTTAAATCAGATGAGGTCGGTATACTGTCGGTCGTTTCTCCAGCCACGCCGGGGGGCTTTTATGGACTCAGACAGCCAGAGTGCGAAGTGGACTTCGCACGAATTAAGAACCGCATCGATTCTCTACGAACGCCGAACCGAGGACCTGCAGTTGCAACAACTTAGGCTTCGCCTCCAAAAGAAGATGCGGGAGGAAGCAGACCGGACATCGGCTTCGACAGCCGCGTGATCTTAGGGATGACTCGTCCGCGGGGAAAAAACTTTCACGCTCTCGGCAAACAACTCACCCGGCACACTCGGATGCTGCAGATCATCGGCTGATTCCATTTCGCTCTTTCTGTCCACCAGATCAATAAAAAACGCTTGCGCGCTGAAGCGGTGACCGTTGCGCCTCGGTCGGGAACCGGTGACCGGCCCCGTGCGACTGTAACTCCCATCCGCACGCAGAGTGCGGGTCTTGTCGTTGTCTCTAAGATAGCTCTGCAGGATTTCGTCAAAGATTCGATTGCGAACCGAGGCGTCTTTGACGGGAAACATGACTTCGACCCTCTCATAAAGGTTGCGCGGCATCCAGTCCGCGCTGCCCAAGTAAATGTCAGGCTCCCCGCCATTTGCGAAGTAAAAAATCCTGCTGTGCTCCAAGAACCTTCCCACAATGCTGCGCACGCGAATTCTTTGGCTGACATCCTTCATGCTGGGGCGCAAAGCGCAGGCGCCGCGGACGATGAGATCAATCTCGACTCCGGCTCGCGAGGCCCGGTAAAGCGCCTCAATCACCGGCTGATCGAGCAGCGCGTTCACCTTGGCAATAACGCGCGCGGGCCGCTTGCGCCGGGCGTGGCTTGCTTCCCGATCGATCAGCGCGATGCAGTTCTTCGCCAGATCGATGGGCGAGACAAACAGAGGCTTGTAGTTCGATTGTTCGGATCGAGCGGTGAGAAAGTTGAATACCGCGTGCACGGCGCTGATGATCTCCCGGTCACAGGTGAGCAGGCTCAAATCGGAATAGAAGTGCGCTGTCGACGGATTGTAGTTGCCCGTCCCCAGATGAGCGTATTGCCATATCTCTCCGTCCGCGTCCTGCCGGGCCAGCAAAGCCAGTTTGCAATGGGTTTTCAAACCCACCAGCCCATGAAATACCTGGACGCCAGCCTCTTCGAGAGACCGTGCCCAGCGAATGTTGGAGGCTTCGTCGAAACGCGCCTTGAGCTCGANNTCCGGTAAAGCGTCTGCTTGATCGACAGCACCTGCGGATCACGGGCCGCGGTCTGGATAAAGGAAACAACCGGCTCGTAGGAATCGTAAGGATGATGAAGCAGAATGTCCTGCCGGCGAATCATTTCGAGCAGACTCGACACTTTAGGCGCGAAGCTCAGGCTTCTGGAAGTAAAGGGCGNNGAACTTCAGGTCTGGACGCGGGGTCTGGTCGGCCAGGGAGAACAGGCGGGAAAGATTGACCGGTCCGTGGGTCTTGAACACCTGCCAGGGCAGGAGCGTAAATTGTCGGGCTAGCGGATCGACGATTTCCGCTGGCGCAGTAGCCTCGATTTCGATTNNTCGCCTTTGCGGCGGCTGTGCAGTTGACTGTCTACGAGTTCGAGCAGATTGCGGGACTCTTCCTCATGCAAATAAAGGTTGCTGTTGCGGGTGGCACGAAATGCGGCAGAGGAAATGATCTTGTAGCCTTTATAGAGGTTGCGAGTGTGGGTTTCGATCAGGTCGTGCAGGAATATGTAGTCCAGGCTCTCATTCTTGCCCGGAACGCGAACCACACGCGGTAACTTTCGGGGCACGGTCACCACTCCGAGGTAGGTCGTTCCCGGCTTCGAGTGGCGGCGCAAATGGAACGCCACGCACAACGCCTTGTTGAGGACGTGCGGAAAGGGATGGGAGGGATCGATCGTCACCGGGGTCAGAATCGGGTCCACCTGGCGGGCAAAGAAAAGGTCCAGGGCGTCACGGCTGGCGCGGTCGAGACGGGTTACCGATAAAATTCGTATGCCCTCGCGGCGCAGGGCGGGAAGAAGCTGTTGGTTCCAGCAAGCGTATTGAGCGTCCACAAAGCAGTGCAGTTCTCGGGCTAGGCGTTGGACTTGTTCCTCTGCCGATAGCCCATCCGGGCCGGTGCGCGGATTCCCATGTTCGACCTGCTGGAGAAGGCCGGCGACTCGCACCTCGACGAATTCATCCAGATTGCTGGCGGTGATGGCCAAAAATTTGACCCTTTCGAGCAGGGGGTTGCCTTCATCGAGCGCTTCTTCGAGAACCCGGCGGTTGAATGCTAGCCAGGACTCGTGGCGATTGATGTAGTAGCGCGGATCGTCCAGGCTGGGGCGGCCCATGGCGAGATCTCCCTCGGCATGGTAGCGCGGCATTGTTAATGGATTGTTACTGTGCCGTATTTCACTTTTGTTTCAGATGGAGCGGTGGTAGCTTCACACTTTTGCGAAAGGTAGCGCGGTTTCGAATCATGAATGTGGAATCGGGGACCATGGAAGCCAACGAATACGATTTGGTCGTGATCGGAAGCGGTCCGGCGGGGCAGAAAGGCGCCATCTGCGCCGCCAAGATGCGCAAGAAAGTAGCCATCATCGACCGGAAGACGACCATCGGTGGCGTCTGCGTTCACACCGGAACCATTCCGAGCAAAACTCTGCGGGAAGCCGTCCTGTACCTGAGTGGCTTCCGGCAACGGACCTTTTATGGGCGTGGCTATGTGCTGAAAGATCGCATTTCGATGGGCGATCTGAGTTTCCGGGCACAAGCGGTTATGGCAGGTGAGATTGAAGTGATCAAGTCACAGCTGCGCCGGAACTATGTGACCACTCTCGAGGGGGACGCCAGACTACTCGACGCCAATACGGTTGAAGTCAAGAGCGAGGACGGTTCGCAGTTGGTTCGCGGTCACCATATCCTGATCGCCTGCGGGACCCGGCCCGCGCACCACGCCGACATCCCGATCGATGGCCAGCGGATCTTTGACGCGGATCAGGTTCATGGTCTGGAAGAAATCCCGAGAGATCTGATCATCGTGGGCGCCGGCATTATCGGTCTGGAATACGCCTCCATGTTCGCAGCCTTGGGCGTGAAGGTCACCCTGGTCAATCAGTTCCCCGTATTGCTGGATTTTGTGGATCGGGAAATCGTGGAGAGCCTGTGTTTCCAACTGCGACAGCTTGGAACTGTGTTTCGGCTCGGGGAAAAGGTGGTTTCGGTCGGATTCGACAAAGAGCGCGACCGGGTGTTTGCCAAGCTGGCCAGCGGAAAAAGCGTTCATGGCCAGGGGCTGCTTTACACCATCGGCCGTCAAGCCAACAGCGATCTGCTGAATCTGGAATCGGCGGGGTTGAAGGCAGACGGGCGGGGCAAGCTCTCCGTCAACGAGTATTTTCAGACTGCCGTCCCGCATATCTATGCC
>PKYX01000381.1 GCA_003132825.1 Acidobacteriaceae bacterium | reverse complement strand
CCGCTGCCGGCCGTGTTGATGAGCGCTCCGGGGGAAAACTGCAGCGGGTAGGTTAGATCGCCACCTGGATTCGGAAGGTTCTCTAACGCCGAAGTATTCAGAGTGGTGGACGTGTTGGCGTTTCCCGGGTTGATGAGTGGCGCCTCGCTATTTACCTCAACTGTCTCATTGGATCGCGCCACTTTAAGCGTAAAATCCACCGTTTGCTTTTGGCCCAGGCCCGCAATCACGTTGTCATTCTGCTGCGGCTCGAAGCCTTGCGCTTGCGCCTTGACCAAGTAGGATCCAGGCTTTAACTGTGGGAAGTTAAACCGGCCTGCGTCATCGGTCTTGGCGCTGCGCCTCAGTCCAGTCTCGGGGCTGTCAATCGTCACCGTGGCATTCGGCACGACGGCGTTGGTTGTATCCCGCACTTGACCCACGATGGCGCTCGTGGTTTCGCCTTGGGCCAGTGCCTCCGCAGAAAGAAGAAACGCGATACTGAACACAAGAAGCGTAAAGCGAACTACAGACGCCATGGATTCCCCACTCGTTTGTCCTAAAAGCGGCAATGTCTTCCCGCTTTAAGTTATTAACCACGGATGATTATTGCTAGTTAACCATAGTTAATGACTGAAGGCAAGGAGGAAAGGGAGGAAGCGCGAGGGAGTAGCAGGGCAGGTGGACTCGAAGTGTCCGTTGTATGCACTATGCTCCTGTTCTCCATAGACCGGAATTTCCGTACTGTCCATATCCAGCACCACCCGCTGGGGTGAATCTATGGCTTCCACCTTCGCCAGCAGTTCTCGATTGATTCGGCTCAGACCTTCCAGGTTGTCGTCCTGGCTCAGCACCTCGGTCTCGAACCAATGCAGCCGCGAAGGCAACACCGCCCCCCGCTCCCAGATCTTCTCCGAGCCGATCAACCGGAAGGTCGGATCTTGCGAAAGTCGCTCCGCATCGTTCAAATCTTCGTATCCTGCCAAGCGGCTGTAGATGGATCGTCGCAGCAGATCCGGCAGCGGCGGCTGCGTGTTCTTTCCCCGCCGACCGTCCATGATGTTTTCGGCGATGAGCGCACTCAATCCCAAACGCTCATCCAACTCGCGCACCAAAAGCAGACCACTGTCGGAGGTGACGCGAGAACCTTGGAAATCAACCTTCAAAGATGGGTTAAACGAGAGCTGAAAGGGCTGATTTTGTTTCTCACCCACTGGATCGAGCCTCCGCAGAGTTCGTTTTACTCTCAAAACCGCATGAATACTGGCGTTGGCGCGATCATTGAAGCCTTTGCGTGTCCCTCCCGTTGCGATACCGCGCCCAGCGACCGTCAGCCGAGAATAACCCTACTTTTACTCGAACACTTGCAGAACAAAAGCAGTGGAAAGATGCGGTCCGAGATTGAGGAAACCAAGGGGTTTATCTTAGAGCATTCCGTTGAATAAACCGTACCCTCGAACTCGCGAAAAGAGATTAATCTCTTATTCGCGCGCCCCTTTCGCTGATTTGATCAGATTCGTTGATTGGGTTCGGGGATGCCGCCACAGTTTCGTCTGCTATTCCGCGGGGTCGTAGTTCAGGTTTTGCCCGAGCCATCGCTCGACTTCTGCCACTGCCATCCCCTTGCGTTCGCTGTAATCGGCGACCTGATCGCGGTCGATCTTACCGAGGCTGAAATATCGCGATTGCGGATGGGCGAAATAGAGCCCACTTACACTTGACCCAGGCCACATCGCAAATGACTCAGTAATCAGCATTCCGGTATTCGCCTGCACATCGAGCAAGCGCCAAAGCGGACCCTTCTCCGTGTGATCCGGGCACGCCGGGTAACCTGCGGCCGGCCTGATCCCCCGGTACTTCTCTTGGATGAGATCCGCGTTGCTCAGGCCCTCCGCACAACCGTAACCCCATTCATCTCGTACTCGCTTGTGTAGACATTCGGCGAAAGCCTCAGCCAAGCGATCGGCAATGGCCTCCGCCATGATCGCGTTGTAATCGTCGTGCTCGGCCTTGAACCGGTCGCACAGCTCCTTCAGGCCGATCCCGCTGGTTACCGCGAACGAGCCGATGTGATCGCGCAAGCCTATTTCCTTCGGTGCGATGAAATCGGCGAGCGATCGGCACGGTTCGTTGCCTTCTTTGTTTGATTGCTGGCGGAGGAAGTGGAATCGTTCGCGTACTTTTTCGCGTTTGTCGTCCTCGTACAACTCGACATCATCGCCCACAGCGCTCGCGGGAAAGAAACCGTATACGCCTCGCGCCGTGATCAGTTTTTTCTCAACGATGACATCGAGGAGAGCATTGCCTTCGCTGAAGACTTGGCGGGCTTGCGCACCGCGTTCTGCGTGTTCGAGAATCCGGGGATAAATGCCTTTCAGTCCCCAGGTGTGGAAGAACGGACTCCAGTCGATGAACTCTCGCAGCGTTGCCAGCGGAAAGTTGTCCAGCACGCGCACACCGGTAAAAGCGGGCTCGGGCAGATCTTCCGCGCGCCACTCGATTGGAGTTCGCCGTTCGCGAGCAGCCGCAAGTGAGATGACACTTAGCTTCGGAGCGGAGTGGGCCTTGCGGAGCGCTTCGTAATCGGCGCGATGCTGCGCCACGAACGCAGACCTGCCCTCGTCGCTCAGAAGGCTGGTCGTGACGGGCACTGCTCGGCTGGCGTCGAGGATGTGGACTACCGGCTCGCTATAATGCGGCGCAATTTTGACGGCCGTGTGCGCCCGGCTCGTGGTTGCCCCGCCGATAAGGAGCGGTAACTTGAACCCCTGGCGCTCCATCTCGCGGGCCACATGGACCATCTCGTCGAGAGAGGGAGTGATCAGGCCGCTCAGTCCGATCATGTCCGCCTTTTCCGCCTTGGCNNCGTCGCCCTTGACCGTCGCGAGTACGATTTTTCCCTGCGCCTTGACCACCTCTCCTGCCGCAGCCCTAGCTTCCTTCTCGGCTTCCATGAATGGCGTCAGGTGCGCCACGGCCTTCTTCATCACGCGCGCAGACTTGACCACTTGGGGCAAGAACATTTTGCCCGCCCCGAACAGATCGCCCACCACACTCATGCCAGCCATCAGCGGGCCTTCAATCACCAATAGAGGACGGCCCAGCTTAAGACGGGCTTCCTCAGCGTCGATCACTATATATGTGTCGATCCCTTTGACCAGTGCGTGAGAAAGACGTTCCTCGACCGTGCTGTTGCGCCACTCTTCGGCCTTCTTCTCGCTGACTGCCTTGCCCACCCCCTTGAGCTTTTCGCCGTAATCCACCAGTCGCTCGGTTGCATCGGGACGGCGGTTTAGCAGCACGTCCTCGACCAGCACCTTCAGCTCCGGCTCAATCTCCTCGTAGACCTCCAGCATGCCGGCATTCACAATGCCCATATCCATGCCGGCCGCGATAGCGTGATAAAGAAACGCCGAATGAATGGCTTCGCGGACTTGGTTATTGCCACGGAAGCTGAACGAAATGTTGGAGACGCCGCCGCTCACCTTCGCGTGCGGCAGGTTGGCCTTGATCCAACGCGTGGCATTGATGTAGTCGACCGCGTAGTTGTTGTGCTCCTCCATGCCAGTGGCAACGGTGAGGACATTGGGATCGAAGATGATGTCTTCTGGAGGAAACCCGACTTCGTCAACGAGAATGTGGTAGGCGCGCTCGCAGATGCGGATTTTATCATCGTAAGTCGCGGCCTGTCCCTGTTCATCAAAGGCCATCACAACTACGGCCGCCCCGTATTTCAGAACTTTCGCCGCGTTCCGGCGAAACTTTTCTTCGCCTTC
>PKYX01000432.1:6157-6310 GCA_003132825.1 Acidobacteriaceae bacterium | reverse complement strand
CGTTGTGTCTCAATCCCGCTAATTCTATAAATTGCAAGGCCTTCTGCGGTTACTTTAATCCGCCTAGGTTGTGAGCATTGCATTGCCGCACGTGGCCCACCGTAATCTCGCTCTAGCCCCAGCGGCACGCTAGGATTCGACTGTAACTTCCAT
>PKYX01000432.1:0-6141 GCA_003132825.1 Acidobacteriaceae bacterium | reverse complement strand
TGTTAGGCACTATCTTATTGCTCGCGGCCGTGACGCCATCATTCGCGCAAAGCCACAGCATGGTCGTTAACGTTCCGTTCGGCTTCACCGTCGGACAAAAGACATACCCAGCCGGCAAATACGTGGTGACTGCGAGCGATCCTAGCACGTCCTCGACCATGTACCGCCTGTCCACCCTCAGCGGCAACAACAGCATCGCGATCAGCACGGGTACGGTGCAGTCTCCAAACAGAATTCACCCACCCAGCCTGCTGTTCGCCAGTCTCGGGGGAGAATATGCCCTTATGCAAATCTGGACCGGCAGCCAGTGGGGTGCCGAGCTATCCACTTCCAGCTTCAAGAATAGGGTAATTGCCGACGGCGAGAAGGTCCAAGTAGTCGCACAGCGTTAGTCGAAATCCTATCAGCTGGCGTCCTGAGCGAAGGTGTTGGAACGGCTTCCGCAAGAGTTTGCGCGGAAGTCGTCCAATACCCCGCCCAGGCATTGCTCCCAGAGACCGCGCTAGCGGCCGATGGGAGTGCAAGAAATCACGCCTCGCCGCACTGCCAACCATCAAGCCGAGTAGACCTGATCCGGATATTCTCGACTCGAAGGGCGAGTGTTTCGGCCTTTTGCCAGTAAGCATTCCCCGATGCATACACTCAGCCCGCGCCTGAAGTTGTCCGCTAGAAGCGGACGGGGTCTCCCAGGAGGAGTGTTTCCGGTTATTACAACGATTTTCTGGGTTGATCTCATAGAAAGAGCAGCTATTATTGGGGTCCAATGATTTGCCACCCGTGCCCGCCGCAAGGAAGACTCTTCAGACATACTTCGACTGGTTGCGGCAGCTGTGGACGATCTCGGTGGTTGCGAGCGACATGGCTTTGAGAAAATAGTGATTCGGGTTTTCGCCAGAATCTTAGGCGCAGTTCAATGATCATCAAGCCTGCATCTTTGGCGGACCTGCCTCGCCTCACGGAGATTCACAACTACTATGTTCAAAACACTCACATCACCTTCGATGTCCGAAGGTTTGCGCCGGAACAGCGCGTGGCATGGTTTCACGACCATTCGGATGGGCGTCGTCATCGCATGCTGGTGGCAGAATACGCGGAAATTGGGATCCTTGGTTATGCCGCGACCGGCCCCTTCCGGACCAAAGAGGCCTACGAGACCACGGTTGAAGTGAGCGTGGCTTGCAGTCCCGACGCGATCGGAAAAGGGATCGGCACTCAGTTGTACCAGGCGCTGTTCTCTCTGCTTGGCGACGAAGACGTTCACCGAGTCGTAGCCGGTATTGCACAGCCGAATGTAGCGTCGAATGCTCTTCACGAAAGGTTTGGATTTAAGCAGATCGGCGCCTTCACGGAGGTTGGTCGGAAGTTCGGCAAGTACTGGGATGTGATGTGGATGGAAAAGCCGATGAACCGATAGCAGCAAGGCATCTCATGCGCAAGTCTCGTGAACTTGCGGACCGCTGCAGGCCACTCGCAAGTACACTGAAAATCTGAATCCGACGCACGGATCGCAGCACCAGGGCAATATGATTTTCCGCGATTTAACTGGGACGGTAGGCAACACCCCGATGGTTGAACTCGCGCGCCTGGCGAAGGGTCTCGCAGGCCGGGTGGTTGGCAAGCTGGAAATGCGCAACCCCTGCGGGAGCGTGAAAGACCGAGTTGGTATTGCCCTCATCGAAGATGCCGAACAAAAAGGAGTTTTGCGAGCGGGAACGACCCTGGTGGAAGCGACTGGCGGTAATACCGGGATTGCTCTCGCATACGTCGCCGCGATTCGAGGTTACCGGCTGATCCTAACGATGCCGCAAACGATGTCGAGAGAAAGGGTCGCGCTGCTGCGGCACCTCGGCGCGGAAGTCGTGCTTACCCCGGGCATACTCATGACCGATGCCGTCGCGCGAGCCGAGCAGATCGTTAAGGAAATTCCGGGTGCGATCATGCTCGACCAGTTCAGGAACCGCGCGAATCCGGAGATACATAGGCGAACGACGGCTGTAGAGATTTGGGAGGATACGGCGGGTGTCGTTGACGTGTTCGTCTGCGCGGTGGGCACCGGCGGTACGATTACTGGCGTTGGCGAAGTGCTTAAGGAGCGAAAGCCAAACATCCGCGTTGTCGCCGTGGAGCCCGCGAACGCCGCGATGCTCTCCGGCGGCGCTGCGCGGAACCACCAAATTCCAGGGATCGGCGTTGGGTTTATTCCTGAGGTGTTGAATCGTTCGATCCTAGATGAAGTGATTGCCGTAACCGACGAGGATGCATTCGTATGTGCGCGTCGGCTGGCACGCGAGGAAGGCATTCTGGCGGGGGCGTCGGCGGGCGCCGCGGTGCACGCGGCGCTCGCGGTGGCCTCGCGCAAGGAAGCGGCCGGGAGTACGATCGTCGTGATTCTCCCCGATACGGGCGAGCGCTATATCACGACGGCGCTTTTCGATTAAAAGGCAATTCCAGTCGTCGTTCACGACCCTTGAGATCGCACTTGTCCAACGAGCTCACAGCTTGGTCTTGCGCTCGATTTATGGCGGGGAACTGTGGAGGCCCACGACCGATCAGCTTGATTCTTACGATCGAAGAAGTGAGGCCGGAGCGATCTGCGAGGGGCGCAGGAATCCCTTGCAGGCGGGGATTCTTCGCCAGCTATCGGTTAGAATGTTCGCCGTGTTTGGAGTTGACCGGGCACTAATCGCGACGGACCGCCCGGAATGGATTGAGGCAGTCAAGCCTGAGGCTTTCGTCATGGCGCAGCACAAGTTCAGAGTTCAGCTTCTCGGTCGGGCTGGTTCCGACGCGGCTGCGCTCAAGCCTCCGTTTGACGTGGTCGCGGTTTTCGATCGCAAGGGCCGCGTGCCGGTCAAGGGCACAATCAATGGCTTCCCCTTCCACAGCTCACTGATGAATATGGGCGAAGGGCACATGATGGCGGTCAACGCCCAACTGCGCACCGGGGCTCAATGCAAGGCCGGTGATACCGTCACCGTGCTCATGGCAGTCGATGAAGACGAACGCACGGTCGAAGTGCCCGGATACCTCGAGAAGATCAGTGCCGGCGACCCCCAGGCTGGGAAGTTCTGGCCCAAGCTCTCTTTCACACATCGGAAGGAATATGTGCGGGAGATCCGGGACGCGAAAAAACCGGAGACACGGGAAAAGCGCATCGCGGCTATGATGGACGCGCTCCGCCAGAACCAGCGCAAGAAGTAACCGCCATATTCTCTGCACGCAGAATCCTTGATGTCGCATGGGCTGAAAGGCAGGCGCGATCGGAGTATGCATCACGCAAACATCACTACCGTTGCGCTCCATGTGGAACACACACCCGATCTGCCATAATCTCAACATGCCATAGGGCTGGAGGTATACATGTCAATTCGCCCCGTCAAACGCCTTGTCAAATCCAAACCGACTCTCGAAGGTGCAGGAGTTCATCTGCGCCGCGCATTCGGCTTCGAAAACACCAACGACGTTGACCCGTTCCTCTTGCTCGATGATTTCCGCAATGACGTCCCGGAGGACTATCTCGCGGGTTTTCCGTGGCATCCCCACCGCGGGATCGAAACCATCACCTACGTTCTTGCCGGAACCGTGGAGCATGGCGACAGCATGGGGAACAGCGGCTCCATCGCCTCCGGCGACGTACAGTGGATGACTGCGGGGAGCGGCATTATTCACCAGGAGATGCCGAAGGGAGACCAGGCTGGGCGGATGCATGGGTTCCAGCTGTGGGCCAATCTCCCTGCCGCGCTCAAAATGACAGCGCCACGTTACCAGGAGGTCAAGGCGCTCGATATCCCCGAGATCACCGACGATGACGGCACTCACGTGCGGGTGGTATGTGGGAAGTTTTGGGGAAAGGCCGGCCCGGTTGACGGGATCGCTGCCGAACCGATTTACATCGACGTCTCGGTGTCGCCCGGCAAGAGAAAGACGCTGCCTGTGGAAACGACTCGCCATGCCTTTGCCTACGTTTTCGCCGGATCCGGGAAGTTCTGCAACGCGTCCGGACCGCTCGCGGTACCGACCGAAGCTGTGAAATGGTTGGATACGTCGCCTCCCGTAGAGGCCGATAACCGCTCGCTCATCATCTTTGATCGAGGCGATGAGGTCACCGTCCAAGCAGGGGAAGACGGGATCCGGTTCCTCCTGGTGTCAGGAAAACCCCTAGGGGAGCCAGTGGCGTGGTACGGCCCGATCGTCATGAATACGCAGGAACAGCTCCGACAAGCATTCTCGGAACTCCAGGAGGGAACGTTCCTGAAGCAGCCCTGATTTTGCTCGCTCAGATCGGAGTGCCTTGTTCCGGGCACTATTTCCTAACCTTGATATCCTCGAGAAGGCCCGCGAGTTTCTTGGCGGCGGAGGTAGCCAGCACCCCTGGCTTTCCGCCACAAGAACGGGCGCAGCCCGGTGATCGATAGCGATGGAGAGACATTGAAGGCGCTTGCCTCATCGAGTTTGTGGCGCCCGCTGCAGATGCCAATGTTCCGCAATCTGCTAATTGCGGATGTTGTTTCAGACATCGGCACTTTCATGCAGAGCGTTGGCGCGGCGTGGTTGATGGTGTCGCTCGGTGCGGGGCCGATGTATGTCGCTCTCACCCAAACAGCTTCGTCGCTTCCGTTCTTTCTCTTGGCCCTTCCTGCAGGGTCCGCCGGCGACATCGTCGACCGCCGCAAACTGATTCTCTTTACAGAGGGATGGATGGTCTGCGCCGCGCTTGCGCTCGCCGTGCTGACCATCGGAGGTCGTATTACACCCTGGCTATTGCTGATGCTGACGTTCGCTCTGTCGGCCGGAGACGCCTTTGAGACACCGACCTGGCGCGCGGTCCTTCCCGAGCTGGTACCAAAAGAGGATCTCGTACCGGCCTCTGCGCTCAACGGAATCGAGTTCAACTTGGCTCGGGCGGTGGGGCCTGCGCTGGCTGGGTTGCTGATCTCGGCCGCAGGCATTGCAGCGGCATTTGTGGCGAACGTGGTGTCTTTCTTAGGAGTCATCCTGGTCATTGCGCGATGGAAAAGGCCGATTCGAAAACGGACCGCGCCGCCTGAAACCCTGACTGGGGCGACCGTAGCGGCGGTGCGCTACATCCGCAACTCACCCCCGATCCGCGCTCTCTTGGTTCGGACGGGCACAGGCATGTTTTTCGCCAGTGCGCTTTTTGCATTGTTGCCCACGGTCGCTCGCGGCGTCAGCAATAGTGCGACCGGATACGGACTGCTGCTGGGGTGTTTCGGAATCGGTGCGGTTCTCGGTGCTCTCACCATGCAGCCACTCCGCGCCCGGTGGTCGACCGAAGCTATTGTTTCGTCCGGAGTCGCCATCCTGGGGTTCGCGATTTTGACGACCGGAGCTTTGCACAGCCTGAGCGCGCTCGGTCCCGTGATCCTGATCGGAGGTGGGGCCTGGATTCTCTTCATTTCGCTCGTCAGCGCCCTGATACAAAATCTTGCGCCCGACTGGGCGCGGGCCCGCGTGCTCGCAGTCTTCCTGCTGGTTTCGCAGGGAAGTATGGCGTTCGGGAGTGCAGCTTGGGGTGTTGTTGCGCAAAAAGCAGGTATTCGGGCCGCTCTCCTGTGGGCTGGTCTTGGAACCATCGGGACTACGGTCCTCGCGCTTTTCGCAAAGCTTCCTGACGCGACCTCAGATCTGAGCCCGTGGAACCACTGGCGCATGCCGGTCGTACTCAGTGACCTTGGACCGGAGCTCGAGCGTGGGCCAGTCCTCGTGACCATCGAATACGTGGTTCTAGAGGAGCGGAAAGTGGAGTTTATCGAGGCCATACATCGATATGAACGCATCCGACGCCGCGACGGCGCTTCGCGGTGGGGGATCTTTCATGACGTGGAGGCCGGGGAGCGTTATCTGGAGATATTCCTGGTGAATTCGTGGGCAGAACATCAGCGTCAACACGAGCGCCAGACGCAAGCGGATCGGGAGCTAGAGCAACGTTTGCGCAGCCACGTTGTCCGCGACCCAGAGGTGCATCACTTGATCTTCGTGCAGTCGAAGAAATGAACCGACCCATCGTGCGGCTTTCGGGGCTGACAGGTCCCTGATTTCCTCAGAGGCCCGATTGCCCGGCAGGGCCATAGGCCGAGCTAACCTCAGATATCTCCCACCTCCAGCCGATCCCGCTGGGCA
>PKYX01000200.1 GCA_003132825.1 Acidobacteriaceae bacterium | reverse complement strand
CTTCGATGGGCTGCATGCACTCCTGGATTTGGATGGAGACCTACCCCGACTTCATGGACGCGGCCATGCCGCTGGCCTGCCTGCCGGTCGAAATCGCAGGGAGGAATCGCCTTTGGCGCAAGATGGTGATCGATGGAATCCGATTGGATCCGGATTGGAAGAACGGAGACTACAGCACCGAGCCGCGCGCGGCCTTAGAGATCGGGTCAGATATGTTGCTGATCGCTGGCAGCGCGCCGCTGCAAATGCAGAAGAGTTTTCCCACCCGGGAAGCCGCCGATCACTACCTCGGGGAGCTGATTCCGCGAGTAACGGCGGCCACCGACGCCAACGATCTTCTGTATGCGGTGAGCGCCTCGCGGAATTATGATCCCTCGCCGGGCCTGGAGAAGATCGCGGTGCCGGTGATGTTCGTGAATTCGGCCGACGACTTTATCAATCCGCCAGAGTTAGGGATTGCGGAACGCGAGATCAAGCGGGTGAAAAACGGCCATTTTGTGCTGATTCCCGCCTCCGATCAAACTCACGGTCATGGAACGCACACCTGGGCTGCCGTGTGGCAGCAGTATCTGAAGCAGCTGTTGGATGAGTCCCAGCGCTGAGGGTGGCCAAACGCAGGGCTCAGAAATTCGCGCCGAGAGCACTCCGAATCACTTGGGCGATGTTGTCGGCCAGCCGCATCATCTTCTCTTCTGACTCTGCTTCGATCATCACGCGGGCCAGCGCTTCGGTGCCGGAGTAACGCACCACGACGCGTCCCTTCCCGTCCAGTTCATTTTCCGCGGAAGCAATGGCGCGTGCGATCTCCGGAACTTGCCGGAATGGCGTTTTCTCTCGCACCCGGACGTTTTGAATCGTCTGCGGAAAGACCTTGAGATCACTCACCAGCTCCTGGAGCGAGCGCCCGGTGCGCACCATGATCTCCATCACGCGCAGCGCAGTCAGCAGCCCATCGCCGGTCGTGGCCTCGCCGTCGCGGAAAATGATGTGCCCGGATTGCTCTCCGCCGAGCGTTGAGCCGCCCTTCTGCATTTCCTCGAGCACGTACTTGTCGCCCACCGCGGCGCGGAGCATCCGAATGCCGGAATCCCGCAGCGCGATCTCAAGGCCCATGTTCGACATGGTGGTGGCGACCACGGTCAGACCCGGCAGCGTTCCCCGCGCCTTCATATCGCGGGCGGCTAGCAGTAGGACGGCGTCGCCATTCACCACCCGTCCTTCTGCATCGCAGAACAGAACCCGGTCCGCGTCCCCGTCAAACGTGATCCCCAGGTCAAAGCTGCCCACCTTTTCCGCGACCACCTGGGCCAGAGCGGCGGGGTAGAGGGCGCCGCAACCCGCATTGATGTTCTTGCCATCGGGCGATGCGCAGGCGAACGATGCCTGAATGCCGCGGGCGCGAAACAGTTCGGGAGCCTCGGCGGTGGCCGCTCCGTGGGCGCAGTCCACAAAGACCCGGAGCCGGCTGAGATCGGCGCCTACACTCTGGCCCAGCCATTCGATGTAGGCGTGGCGCAGATTCGCCTCGCCGGGCAGGCTGGGAGCGGGCTCGGCAGAGGGTAGTTGCCCCGGTTGCGCGTCCCGCAGCCGGGCGAAAATCTCCTGCTCGATGGCCAATTCATGTGCATCCGGCAATTTGTAGCCATCGCCCGAAAAAACCTTGATGCCATTGTCGGTCCAGGGATTGTGCGACGCCGAGATCACCACTCCGGCAGCATACCCAAGCGCGCGAGCCAGGTAGGCGACGCCCGGGGTCGTAATCACGCCGGCGCTGTGAACCTCACATCCGCACGAGGCCAACCCCAGCGCCACATGATCCGCGATCCAGGAGCTCGACTCCCGGGTGTCCTGGCCGATCACAACTCGCGCCCGCGGAGCACTCCGCACCAGATCATGGCCCAGCGCGCAGCCAATCAGATAGGTGCTCTCCATCGTCAAAGGAAATTCGCCAGCCACTCCGCGAATTCCATCCGTCCCAAAAAGTTGTCGCGCCTGAGAAGTCATTGTGCTCCGTGAGATTAGTGTGTCTGGCTCGCGCCCGGCTGCTTCTCCATGATAACCGTGACACGAATAGGAGCAGGGTCCACCACCTGCACCATGGGATCAGAAACGTAGGCATGGGTAACAAAGGTGCCGCGCTCCATGGTGCCGGTTACGTCCACCGGATCGGTAATCGCATTTTCCACTGCCTCGACCCGCTTGCTCGGGCCGGTGATGTTGATCGCCGGGGGATCGATCACAATCCGGCCAATGCCGTATCCGGCAGCGAAGGTGCCTACCACCCGGGGGTGAATGTCGACTTGACGGGTGAGTCGCGTATCGAACATCAGATGAAGCTGGCTGGGGACCACCAGATCGACCTCAAGATCGTAGGGATGATGAACCTGCTGCGAAGTCAGATCAAAGGTGCGCTCGCCCGGCTTGGTGCCGGTCAAATCGATCTGCAGATCGACATCGGAACGCTGCAGTCGCCGCACCAACCGCTCCGGACCCCGCAGCCGGATCTGCGCCTGAGGAATGTGCTCTGAGCTGATCTCCAGGTTCTCGGGAATATTCCGAAACTCAATGGGCACTTCGACCGGCACGATCGCGGTGTGGTCCTGAGCCACGGCCAGCCACAACCCGACGGCGAAGGCGAGCGAGATGAGCTTCAAGCTGAAGTTGTGCAGCACGTGGCGGCGGAAAAAATCCTTCATGTTTAGCGATCCGCCTCCTGGCTGAGGCGCGAGTCCTGCACCCGCGATTCGGCCGGCGAGTCGTCCAGTTCAACCTCTTCTCCGGCCTCATTCCCGCTGGTGATCGGGGTAGGCAAGGTCGAAGGCGCTACGTAGCGGCTTAACAAGACACCCAGCCGTTCCCTCAGCTGCTCGATCGAGAGGTCGCGCTCAATCTTTCCTCCCACTGCCAGACTCACCGCCCCGGTTTCTTCGGAAACGATCACCGAAATGGCGTCGGTTTCCTCGGTGACGCCGATCCCGGCGCGGTGCCGGGTTCCCATCTGCGTCGACAGTACCGGATTCATGGACAAGGGCAAAAAGCAAGCCGCCGCCGCAATGCGATCGTGCTGTACGATGACGGCGCCGTCGTGCAGCGGCGCACTGGGACGGAAAATCGTCGCCAGCAGATCGTAGGAGAGCTTCGCATCCAGCGGAACTCCGCTTTCGATGTAGGTCCGAAGCCCGATCTCGCGCTCAATCACGATGAGTGCACCGGTTTGATTCTGAGAAAAAAGGTTGGCCGCCAGCACAATATCGTCGTAGGCATCGGTTTCCGACGCCGAAGTGCGGCTGAGGGTAAGCCGCCGGCCCAGCCGAGCCAGGGCTTGACGGATCTCCGCCTGGAAAATCACGATCAGGGCAAACACCGCGTAGGGCAGCAGGGTGCTGATCATCCAATTCAAGGTGGCCAGCTCACCCAGGCGAGAAAAATAGAAGGCGAGAGCCAGCGCTGCCACCCCCACCAACATCAGCGCGGCGCGGGTGCCTTTGATGAGGGCCAAGAACTCGTAAATGATGATCGCGACCAACACGATGTCGAGGATCGAGACCACCGACACGCGTGACCACAGCGCAGAAAACTGCGACACTCAAAACCCCTTTCAAACCACCCAGCAAGCAGGGCCGACGGCCAAACCTCATTGTAATCTAGAGCTCGAGACCAGCTCGCCAGCGGCGAATGGCCGGGGTCGGACGCGAATTGGGGAGGGGGAAGGGGCTCGCGCATAGTAGCCGCCAGAACCCGGGCCCAGCGCGCCTACACAGTTCGCTTTACGATGGCGATCAGCGTGCCGCGCGCCACGCGGGCTGAGATCTCGTCCCCGCTGCTGACCCGGCCGGCATCGAGGAGCAAGTTCCCCGAAGAGTCAAACACCAAGGCGTACCCGCGCTCGAGGATCGCGGTCGGAGACAGCGCTTCCAGTTGTCCCTGAAAATGCTCAAACCGGGCTCGCCGCTGCCGTAGCAGCTCCCGCGTCGCCGCCACGATCACGGCAGTCCGTGCATCCAGTTCCTTGCCCATTCCCGCCAGAATGCGCCGCGCGTCGTAGTGCCGGATCGCCCCAGAGAGAATCTCGAGCCGTCGTCGACAGCCCTCGAGCGCATCGCGCTCCGCATGCGCCAGCCGGTACACCAGATCGTCCAAGCGCTGTTGCCCCCGGTGAATCAGATCCATCATTCGGCCAAAAGCGCCATGCTGCGCCAACTCCGTCAGGCTTTGCCGCGCCCTGAGCAGGTGATACCGCAGCCCTTTCTCGAGCCGCTGTTGCAGGCTCCGCACCTGTTCTTCGATGTCTTGCCGAGAACGAATCACCATCTCCGCCGCCGCCGATGGCGTGGGCGCACGCAGATCCGCCACGAAGTCGATGATCGTGAAGTCGGTCTCGTGCCCGACCGCCGAAACCACCGGAATCTCAGAAGCGGCAACCGCCCGCGCCAGCGCCTCGTCATTGAAGGCCGCCAGGTCTTCGGCCGATCCCCCGCCGCGGGCCACGACGATCACATCGACGTTACGCGCCTGGTTGAAATGGCGAATTCCAGCCCTCACTTCGACGGCCGCCGTCTCCCCCTGCACCTGAGCCGGATAGATCAACACGCTCGCGGTGTGATGCCGACGCTGCAAAATATTCAGGATGTCGCGCAAAGCCGCGGCCTGCGGCGAGGTCACGACCCCAATCCGCGCGGGCAGCGCCGGGATCGCTTTCTTGCGTGCCGCCTCGAACAGTCCTTCCGCCTCCAACTTGGCCTTGAGCTGCTCGAAGGCAATCTGCAACGCGCCTGCGCCTTTCGGCTCCAGGTACTCCGCCGAAATCTGGAGCTGCCCCCGATCTTCGTAGATGGTGACCCGACCGCGCACCACGATTTGCATGCCGTCTTCCGGACGAAATCGCAGGAGCCGCGCCTGGGAACGAAACATCACCGCGCTCAGTTGCGAGCTCCGGTCTTTCAGAGTGAAGTAGAGATGTCCCGAATCGTGTGCCCGGAAATTTGAAATCTCCCCCTCCACCCAGGTGTCGCCGTAGTCGCGCTCGATATGGGTGCGCACCGCCGCCACCAGGTCGCGCACCGTCCAGACACGGCGATCGAGCGGCCTGAAGGTAAACCCCATTTGATCCGCGAAGGCCATGTTGAGAAGTCTACAGTCGCGGTTGCTCCGTGGCCATAGCCTGGCAGGTCAGCGCGGGCCGGAGTTAAGGGCCCAGCAGCACCGGTGGCTTTTGGGGGCTTTGCCATTTCTTGGCGAGTGTGAGGTTTTTTGGGCAGCGCAAGAGGACTAGCGGCGGAAGCGACCAATGACATACAAGAACAACGAAAGCAGCAGGCTCAAAACAATCGAAGTTGTCAGGGGCAAATAAAATGTCGTGTTCTTACCCCGGAAAAGGAGGTCCCCGGGCAGACGCCCCAGCGGGAGATGGGTCCTCCCGAGAAAGAGCATGAGCGCCCCAGCCATCACCAGCAGCGCGCCCAAGAAGATCAGAAGTTTTCCGAATCCCGCCATCGCCCTCAGTCTAAACCACGAGGAAGCCCGTCATCGCCGGTGACGGCCGATCGAAACCCTTATCCAATGTTAGAATCACGCCCCATGAGGCGAGTCTTCGCAGCGCTCTTATTGGCCACCGCCTTTCTCGCTGCACAAACCAGCAGGAAAGTGGAAATCACGGCCGAACCGGCCCACCATCTGGCGCTCGAAAACCCGTATGTGCGCGTGTTTGAGGTCGAGGTTCCGCCGGGTGGCGCGACGCTGGTGCACTACCACCGCCATGACTACGTGTCTGTAAACCTGGGTCCGGCCGAACTCCTGAATCAGGTCGAAGGCAAGCCGGCGGCGACCCTAAGGCTCGCAGACGGGCAAACCGCCTTCACGGAAGGCAATTTTGCCCACTCGGTGCGAGACCTGGGCGCCACATCTTTTCGCAACGTGACCATCGAACTGCTCGAGGACGAACGGGCGCGTCAATCCCCTCCACCCAAATGGGACGAAGAACGTGCGCTGCACATCCTCGAAGGTGGTACCGAACACATCATGTTCGTGAAAGACGGCGTGCGTGTGTCCGAGACCGATCTGCAGCCTGGCGGTATGATCCCGAAACATCATCAGGCCGGCCCGCAGCTGCTCGTGGCCGTCACCGACCTGGACCTCGAAAATAGCGTCGCCGGCAAAGGCATTTCGCCCATCCGGCTTAAGGCCGGAGATGTGCGCTGGCTTCCGGGCCGTCTTACCCACGCGGTCATGAACGTGGGCAAACAGCAGGCCCGGTTCATCACCCTGGAGTTTCACTAGGCTGGAGTTTCACCTGAGTTTTACCGAGGATCGGCGAAAACCGTAGGATGCGCTGTCGCCAGCGCTCAACTCGGGCATGCGCGAATTCGACCTCTTCGGGTAACCGCCCAACGTCGCGCAGCCTAGGGGGTGACAGTGATCTGCTTCCCCGCATACTCGACGACTTTGTCAGGACGGTCGCTCGGAGTTATGCCGACCCCGTGGTTCTCGTCCACGAACACGACCTGAAAGGTTCGAGTTTCCAGCATCCCCGGGAACTGCCCGGTACGATCTCCGATGGTGAGCCTCTGTTTCGCATCGTCCCAGTGAAGCGGGATGGTGGCATGCACGCCTTTCTCGTAATCGTAATTGTCGTTCTCATCTTCGTAGAGAGTGAAGTCGCCGTCGGCGCCACGGTAGATCCGCAACTCAATCGGATCCTCCGGTTTCTGGGTAGACCATTCCATCTCCGGGCCCAGGGGCAAAATGGAGCCGGCGCGAATATAGAGCGGCAATTGGTCGAGCGGAGCCGGCGCGACCATAGCCACCGGGCCCGTGACCGATATTCCGCTCCAGAAGCCGTACCACCTGGCCTCCGGCAGGTAGACCGGCCGCACACTCACCGCCGGATCGGTGACCGGATTCACCATGATTGCCGGTCCAAACATGAATTGATCGGCGATGTTTGCCACCCGAGGATCGATCCGGAAATCCATCACCAGCGCGCGCATCGGCGTATAGGCGTCGTGGGCCGTCATCCAGGCCAGCGAGTAAATGTAGGGGAGCAGGCGGTAGCGCAGGTTGTCAAAGTTGATCAGAATCTTCTGCGCATCCGGCCCGTAGGACCACAATTCGTTCTGATTCGTGCTGCGGGTCCCGTGCACCCGGAGAATCGGATTAAACGTGCCAAACTGAAACCAGCGAATGAACAGTTCGCGATACGCCGTGTCATTCGGGTTCCCGGAGACGAACCCGCCAATGTCGGTGGTCCAATAGGGCAGCCCTGACATGGAATAATTCAACCCTGCTGGAATCTGCTTCTTGAAGAATGTCCAATCCGAGTCGACATCACCCGACCAGACAGCCACGGAATTGCGTTGCTCTCCGGCGAACGCTGAGCGCGAGAGTATGAAGACCCGCTTCTGGTCCGACTGACTGCGTTCCCCCTCGTAGACTCCCGTGGTGTGCAGCAGGGGATAGAGGTTCACGTAGCGCGCTCCACTCCCGAGTGCAGTCTTGTGGGTCTCGAGAATACTGGCCTCGCTGCCTTCGGTCTCGGGCTCGTCGGTGTCCAGCCACCAGGCGTCCGCGCCGATCTGAAACAACCCCTGGTTCATCAGGTTCCAGTAATATTTTCGCGCCTCGGGATTGAAGGCGTCATAGAGAGCCTGCCCCGCGGGATGAAAGCCCCCGACGATGGTTTTGGCGATGAAGAATCCCCGCTCGTCCATGTCGTCATAAGTCTTCGATCCGGGCCGGAAAAAAGGCCAGACCGAAATCATGGCGTGAAAATGATTCTGGTGCAGATCGTCGAACATCCCTTTGGGATCGGGATAGCGCGACTTGTCGAAGGTCGGCTCGCCCATGACGTTCCACCAGAACCAGTCCTGCACAATGTTATCGACCGGAATATGCAGCTCGCGGTACTTGTGGGCGACCCCCAGAATTTCCTCCTCGGTCTGATACCGGTTCTTGCACTGCCAGAAGCCATACGCCCATTTCCCAAACAGCGGCACCTGGCCCGTCAGTGCTCGGTATCCCGCGATCACCTGATCGAACTCCGGTCCGTAGATAAAGTAATAGTCAATGACGTCGGCGACCTCCGAGCTGAGATAAAGCGCACTCAGAAAGCGGTTATTAAAGCGGCTGTGCGAGGTATTGTTCCAGAAAATCCCATAGCCATTGGTCGACAGGAACAATGGAATGCTGATGTTGGTGTTGTCTTCCGAGATGTCAACGGACTGCCCGCGATAGTTCAACGCCCCGGCTTGGTGTTGCCCCAGGCCGTAAAATGCCTCGTAGGATCCCCACAGGTTAGAAAACATCTCCGCGTGGTAGGTTTTTTCTTGGTTGACCTCGACTGGCGTCATCGTCCGCCCAAAATCCTCGAACAATTTCTTCCCCGCGGCGTCCAGGAACGCAATGGTTCCGTCCTTGCGAGTGACCACCACTCGCAGCCGAGACGTCGCCAGGGTGACCGTGTCATCGGTTGACTGCATGGTCCACCGAACCGCCGGCCAATGATTGTGGATCACGACGTAATCCTGGCGGGGCGGGAACGCTGCCGTCGGCGAATACAACACGTGGACCATGCCGTCGCTCGCCACCTCGAGCCGCAATGCTCCCGTCTTCATCGCAAACCGAACGCCATCGCCTTGCTGCTCGACGCCGGTGACGGGGTTCAGCGGATTCCACTGCGCATCAGCCCGCGGACCGAGCGCAGGGAGCAAGAGCAAGAGAAACAAAAACCAGCCCGGAACAGCAAGTTTTGCGGGTTTCATGTGTCGCTCCCATCGAGGTTGACAGCCAGCAGGGACCAAAGTCTACCACGCGAAAGTTCCACCGGTTTCGGGTGTGGATTCGCCTCGGAGTGAGGCTTCATGATTGAATAGGAGACCGCAGGAGCGCGCCCATGAAAGCCACCCCCACCATCGAGTACTCGGAAGCCAAGGAAATTGTCGACGTCATCGTCACCAAAGCGCAGCAANNATGGACGGCGCCCCGCTGACTTCGATCCAAATCGCGGGCAACAAGTCCTGGACCGCCGCGCGCTGCCAAAAGCCCACGCAGGACATTGGCGATCGAGTCCGCCACCCCGAAACCGGTTTCGATATCGCCTACTACGGCGATCCGCGCTTTGTAGGCTGGGGCGGCGGCATTCCGCTATGGAAGCATGGTGAGGTTGTCGGCGCCATCGGGGTTAGCGGTCTGTCTTCCGCCGAAGACGTCGCCCTGGCCGAGTTGGGGGCTGAGGTCATCGCCGACGCCTAGACCTTGCTCCTCGAGAGTTCCCGAACCCGCCCCTCTATCCGCTGAAATACGCGTACGATCCGATGATGCAGGCGAGCACCAGCGTGGAACCCGCTATTTCGCGCCAATCCCAACCGGCGCGAGTCGCGTCTTTGTCTTCCTGCGTGGTGGTGGCAAAGGTCAGATTTTGGATCCTCAGGTAGTCTGGTTCCGAAGTCATATAACTCACTCCTACCATCACGAGGATCGATACCAGGGTGATGAGCACGCTGAAGTATTGAAAGTAAGTGTTGTTGACGATCCACAGGAAGGACCCCTGGGGATAGCCATCCTGAAACCCTGCCAGACCAAGCGTCACTGGGGTATCCACCAACATGCGGAATATGCCCAACACGAAACCCACGATCATCGCCCAAAGCGCCCCCTGGGCGTTGAGACGCTTGAAGAAGACGCCGAAGAAGAACACCACGAAGATGGGAGGGGCCAAGTAGCCTTGCACTGCCTGTAGATAGTCGTAAAGGCCGTGTGCATTCTTGATGACCGGAATCCAGGCGAGCGCGATGAGCACCATGATCCCGGTAGCGAGCCGGCCGGTGCGGACCAGTTGATGCTGGCTGGCGGCGGGCTTCCACTTCTGGTACAGATCGACGGTGAACAGAGTTGAGCAAGCGTTGAACACTCCGGCCAGCGAACCCATCAAAGCAGAAAGCAGCCCAGCAACTACCAGCCCACGGAGCCCGGGCGGCAGGAGATATTCGACCAGCAATGGAAACGCACCCTGGGCCGCGGCGGGAATGGCATGGCCATTCGGCCCGAGGATCGAGGCCAGTTCCGGAATCTTTCCGCTCTTGGCCAGGGCGAAGCAAACCATGCCCGGAACGATGAACAGGTAGACCGGAGCCAGCTTCAGAAATGCCGCGAAGATCGAGCCGCGGCGGGCGACGGTCTCATTAGGGGCGCCGAGCGCCCGCTGCACGATGTATTGGTCGGTGCACCAGTACCACAAACCAATGATGGGGGCACAGAACAGCATTCCCAGCCAGGGATAATTGCCGTTGAAATACCAGGCTTGCCGCACGATTTGGCCGGCGCCATTGGTCTCGATCACGGGGGACCAGGTACCTTGCACGCCCGCGGGAATGAGCGGCTTCCAGAGATTGAACATGTCGGAACCGCACCAGTAACGGAGTTCGCTGATTCCTCCCAGTTTCACCAGTCCGTAGACGGTAAGCGAGGCCGATCCCAGGATGAGGACGAAGGTCTGAACCGCGTCGTTGTATGCCACCGCGCGCATGCCGCCTAAAGCGGTGTACAGCCCGGTCAACACGATGACCAGTACGGAGCCGATCCAGAAGCTGTCAATGTCAGTCGAGCCGATGCGCAAGTGCAACTCGGGGAGAAGCGTGCCGAAGACCACGCCTCCGGCGAAGATGCCAACCGCGATTTTTGACACAATGAAGGTGATGATGGAGACGATCGAGAGAACGTACCGCGAGGCCGTGCTGAAGCGACGTTCCAGGAATTCCGGCATGGTGAACACCTTGGAGCGCATGTAGAACGGAACGAAGACCCAGCCGAGGACCAACAGACACCAGGCGTGCAGTTCGTAGTGCGCCAGGGCCACCCCGCTGGTTGCGCCGGCACCGGCCAGACCGACCACGTGCTCCGAGCCGATGTTCGAGGCGAAAATGGACGCGCCGATAATCCACCATCCAAGGTTGCGGCCCGCCAGAAAGTAATCGGCGGCAGAATCCTTGCCTTTACGCACCACCCACCAAGCCACGCACAACAGAACGCCGAAATAGGCGGCGATGACCAGCCAGTCGATCTCGGTAATATGGGAAGTCGCAATGGCGGTGAGAAGCAGCGCACTCAACTTCATAGGCATCGACCCTCGGGGTTAAAAGATTTACACCGGAACCTGGTTGCGTGTGGAGTTATACCTTATTTCCTATTCTGTTGCGACTTGAAAAAGCGCTTTTGTCAAGGCTTTGTCTTGCTCGGGGAACACGGTGCGCAGGTCGAAGAGCAGGCGGCCATCGGCCACCCGGGCAATGACCGGCGGGTCGGCGGCGCGCAGGCGGGCGGCAAGAGCATGGGCGGTTACACCTTCAGAAGCCACGGCCAGCAGGCGCGTGGGGAGAGTGGCGGAGGGCGCAGCACCGCCGCCGATCACCGACTCGCCATCCATTAATTCGACGGACAGGAGAGAGGCTTGCAGTTCCTTCGCCACGGCCTCGGCACGCTGGCTAATTTCTGCTTTCGACAGGCGCATCATGCGCACCGCCGGGATGGCGTCGTAGTCGTGCTTCCGGTAGGCGAGCAAGGTGGCTTCGAGAGCGGCGTAGGTCAGCTTGTCCACCCGCAGAGCACGGAACAGCGAATTGGCGCGCATGCGGGCGATCAAGTCGCTGCCTCCGCTGAGCATTCCCGCCTGCGGACCGCCCAGCAGTTTGTCGCCGCTGTAAGTGACGATGTCCACGCCGGCGCGCAGGCTGTCGAGCACGCCGGGCTCGCCTTTCACACCGACCGCACTCAGATCGAAAAGCGCGCCGCTCCCCAGATCTTCCATCAGCGGGAGGTTGCGGCGCCGCGCGAGGCGAACCAGTTCGTCGAGGCGGGGCTGTTCCGTGAATCCCGTGATTTTAAAATTCGAACGATGAACGCGCAGCAGGAGGCGGGTATTGCCATTGATAGCGCGTTCGTAATCCGCCAGGCGAGTGCGGTTGGTCGATCCCACCTCCCGCAAGGTGGCGTGCGACTTTGCCATGATCTCCGGAATGCGGAAGGATCCACCGATTTCGACCAGCTCTCCGCGAGAGACGATGGCTTCGCCGCCTTCGGCCAGAGTATTGAGCGCGAGCAGCACCGCCGCCGCGTTGTTGTTGACCACGATGGTGGAGACGGCTGCGGGCGCCGGATGGGCGGCCCGGGCGAGTTCGGTCGACTTCGCCAGGGACAGGCTTCGACTCGCTCCCGCCCCGGCATCCCGGCGCAGCAATTGCCGGAAGAGACGATCGACATGCATGTCGCGCTCGCCGCGCTCGCCCGAGGTGAGATCGAATTCGAGATTCGAATAAGCGCGGCCGATCTCTTGCACCTGGTCCAGGGCCGCGCTCGGCAACGGCGCTCGCCCCAGATTGGTGTGTAGAATGACGCCGGTTGCGTTGATGAGGATGCGCAACGAAGGGCGCTGCGAGCCGCGCACCTGGTGCGCGACGGCGCCAGCCAATCCGGACAGAGCAACGTCCAAACTCGAGGCATCGACCTGATTCGTAGAAATGTCGCTGCGCAGGCGGGACAGGATTGCGTGCACCGCGTCGGTCACGGTCGCCTGGCCCTCCCGGCCAATCAGCGCCGCCAATTCCGCACCGCGCAGAACTTCGTCGACCGAAGGAAGTTGACGGTAAAGGCCAGCCTTGGCGGGGGGTTTGCGAGCTCCCTTGGCTGCGCTTTTCATGGGCGATGATTATCCCATCTCAGGCCGGGTTTGGGCCAAAAGTCCGGAGCCAAAGCGACGGAAAGCGGGAAGGCCTCGGTGCGGGGCGGAGCTTGTCGGCCGGAGGATTTCCTATCCCACTTCCACCAGTCCGTAGGTTCCCTGCCAGCGTGTACGCATATGGCTGAGGGCGCGGTTGATCTCTTCCTGGGAGAACTCGGCGTTCGGACCGGCGAGAACCGTGGCCGCCTCGAGCTTGGCTGCCTCGAGCAACTGGCGGTCGCGGATCAGGTTAGCGACCTGGAAGCTCGGCATCCCGGCCTGGCGGGTGCCGAAAAATTCGCCGGGGCCGCGGAGCTCAAGATCAAGTTCGGCGATCTGGAAACCATCCGTGGTACGGACCATGGCGTCGAGGCGCCGTTCACCGTCGTCGGAGACCTTGCCGCCGGTCATGAGTACGCAATACGACTTAGCGGCGCCGCGGCCGATGCGGCCGCGTAACTGATGGAGTTGTGCCAGGCCGAAGCGCTCGGCGTGTTCAATCACCATGACAGTGGCGTTGGCCACATCCACGCCGACCTCGATGACCGTGGTGGAAACCAGAATATCCAGTTGGCCTGCTTGAAACAGACGCATGACCTGGTCTTTCAGCCCCGACTCCAGGCGGCCGTGCAGCAGNNCGCGGCTTTCAGCTCGCGCTCTTCGTTTTCCTCGATCACCGGGTAGACGACGTAGGCCTGATGGCCGCTGGCGACCTGCTTGCGCACAAACTCCCAGACCTCGGGAGAACGGTCGTCCTTGACGCTGCGAGTGACGATGGGGACGCGACCGGGGGGCATTTCATCGAGGACACTGGCGTCGAGGTCACCGTAAAGGGTGAGGGCCAGAGTGCGGGGAATGGGGGTGGCCGTCATGACTAAAACGTCAGGCTCAGGGGGAGGGGTGGTTGCCCCGGGGGCAGCGCCCGGCTCCCCGCTTTTCTTCATGAGCTTAAAGCGTTGCAGGACGCCAAAGCGGTGCTGTTCATCGACGACCACCAAGCCCAGTCTCGCGAACTCGACGTTTTGCTCGATCAGGGCATGAGTACCGATGACCAGCTGGGCATTGCCCTGAGCGATGTGGCGGCGAATCTCCCGCTTGTGGTCTTCCTCGAGCGAGCCGGTCAGCAGCACCACCCGGTAGCCTGCGTCTTCGAGAATGCGGCGGGCGGAAAAATAATGCTGCTGGGCAAGGATTTCGGTGGGAGCCATGAGGGCAACCTGAAAGCCGTTTTCGATTGCGATGATGGCCGCTTCGAAGGCAACCAAGGTCTTGCCCGATCCCACATCCCCCTGCAACAGCCGCCGCATGGGAAAAGGCTCGGACATATCCGCGGCGATTTCCTTGAGGGCGCGCTTCTGCGCTCCGGTGGGATGGAAGGGAAGCATTTTCTTGATGGCGGCGCGCACCGAATCGTCCAAGCGGAAGGCGATTCCGGTCTGCGCTTTTTGCTGGCGGCGTTTGAGTTCGAGCCCCAGTTCGATGAAGAACAGCTCCTCGAAGATCAGGCGGATGTGCGCCGGGGTGCGCGAGGAGTGCAAATCCCGCAGGCTTTCGCCGGCGTCCGGCCAGTGAACCTTCCAAAGCGCCTCGCGCGGCGAACTGAGGCTGAGGTGGCGGAGCACCGCAGCGGGAAGGGGATCCGGAAGATCAGGGGAAAGGTTCTCGAGCGCGGTATGGATGACGCGGCGGAACCAGCGCGAGGTCAGGCGCCCCTGGCCGGCGGACTCGTAAATGGGGATAATTCGTCCCACCTCGAGCGAGGATGCGACCTTTTTTTCTGCGCCGTCGGGGGAACCATCCTCGCCGTCGTCGAGCAGTTCGAACTCGGGCTGGACCAGTTGCAGGCCCCCCTTGTAAAGGTCTTCCTCCACCTTGCCGTAGAGAGCAACCCTCTGCCCGGTCTTGAAACGGTCCCGCAGGTACGAGGCGTTAAACCAGATGCATTGGAGCCGAGCTCTTCCCTGACTAGCCGTCATCTGGAAAATCGGCATGCGACGAGTGCGAAAGAAACCGGAATTGCGGACTTCGGCGATAACCGTCGCCATTTCCCCGCCACGCAGTTCCGCGATGCCTCGCGGGTTGAGACGATCTTCATAACGAAACGGCAGGTAATGGAGAAGGTCATCCACGGTGTGAATGCCTTTGGCACCCAGCACCTCAGCCAGGCGAGGCCCGATGCCCTTGACGTACTGCACGGGAGTGGACAACTCGAGCATCGGAAAGATGTTAGCAGGTGGCGGAGGGCCAGTATTTCGGGTAGGTTGGCCTATGGCGACGATCCCCTATGAGGCTCGGCGGTGACTCGATTAGGGGTGGCGAATTTCGCCCAGGCCTTGGTGGCGGTCCTGGCGGGCAATGCTATCTACTTTCTGCTCCTGCCGCATCTGCCGCCGGCCGCCCGCCACGTGGCGCCTCGACTCGACCTCGGCATGGTCGTGGACTTCTGGATCTGTTTGGTGATCTTTGGACTCATCAAGAGCGCCTCGAGGCGAAGGCGCAGCTCCTCCCGCAAACTCTAGGCCGGCGGCGTCAATCCTTCTTTGCGTACCTCTACGAAAGAATCGTGCCGATGGTTCGCGATCAGCCAGCCATCCTCGCCGCCAACCCGAGCCGCCAAAGCAATGAATCCGGGGCGGGCCTTCGGCTTGCTAGTTACTTTGGGAACTTCAGTAACCCGACCGGGACAGGCTAGAATCCGGCCAGTTATATGCAGAAGGTCGCTATCCTCTACGACGCCGGCCAGGCGGTGCTGTCCACATTCGATCTGGATGAGGTCTTGCAGCAGATCCTGAGGATCGTCCGCGACTATTTTCACCTCGAAAATATCGCCATCCTGCTGCGGGAGGAGGACCGAGAGGAGCTTTACGTCCGCCGCCATATCGGTTGGGATGAAGGCAACGAGAAACTTCGCGTGCCTTTCGGCACCGGCATCATAGGAGCGGCTGCCCGGGAGAAGCGGCCCATCTATGCCCCGGATGTGACCAAGGATGCGCGTTATATCGAATCGGTACGAGGGACGCGGTCGGAACTGGCCATGCCGCTGCTGGCGCGGGATCAGGTTGTGGGGGTCTTGCACTGCCAGAGTGGAAATCTCAACCACTTCGACGCGGAAACCATCGATTTATTGATGTTGTTCTGCACTCAGGCTTCGATGGCCCTGCAGAATGCGCGGCTGTACTCCTTAGAGCGGCAACGGGCGGCGCAACTGGAAGCCATCAATGCCATCGCCAAGCAAACGACCGCCGTGCTGGATCTGAAGGAACTGCTGGCCAAGGTGTGCTCGCTGATTCAACAGGCATTCCCCATCTCGCACGTTTCCGTGCTCTTAAAAGAGGAAGACGAGATGGTGCTGCGGGCTCACCACGGCGACCTCACTCCGCGCATCCCGGAAGGTGGAAGGCTGCCGGCGCGAGCCGGGCTTTGGGGACGAGCCCTCGCCACGGGGAAGACCGTGATTGAAAATGACGTACGAATCGCCCCCGACTACACTGGTTTTTTTGTCGAGACGGCAGCTCGCATGTGCATTCCACTGGTTTCGTTCGGGAATACACTCGGGGTGCTGGTGCTCGACAGCGCCCAGATGGGCGCATTTAACGCCAACGACGAGCAGTCGCTTGAGTCGGTTGCGGACATCTGCTCGAACGCCATCCAGAACGCGCACTACGTCGACCGGGTCCGTCAATTGGCCTACCTGGATGGCTTGACCGGAATCTTCAATCGCCGATTCTTCGAATTGCGCATTACGGAGGAGATCGAGCGCGCCCGGCGATTCAATATCGGCATGGCGGTGATCATGGTGGACATCGACCAGTTCAAGCGCCTGAATGATGAGTTCGGGCACTTGCTGGGAGACGAAGTGTTGCGCCAGGTCTCGTCAATTTTCCATCAGCAACTGCGGAAAATCGATGTGGTGTGCCGCTTCGGAGGCGAGGAATTCGCCATTCTTCTATCGCAGACCGATCCCCAGCATGCTTTTAGCGTGGCCGAGAAACTGCGCCGCATGGTCGAAACCTGGCAGTTTCCGGGAGTGCCCCGGCCGGTCACGATCAGCGCGGGTACTGCCAGCTTTCCGGATCACGGAACTACCCGGGATGAACTAGTCAAGGCAGCTGATGCGGGATTGTATGCCGCCAAGCTAGCCGGGCGGAACCGGGTGCTGCTGGCACCCCTGGCACGCAAGAGCGCGACCCAGGGGTAGAGATTCGATTCCCCCAAGATCAAAAGCCCCGACCTTGCCGGGGGCCTAAATGTCGGCCTGGCGACTCTTCAACATAGGCAGGTGCTGGCGTAGTTCGAGGCGCAGCTGATCCTCCTGGCTGTGGAGGTGCAGCTTCATCTTCGACATCTGATCCGCCCACTGTTTCTGCTGCGCCGCGCAGGCTCGAGCCTGCTTCTCAAGCTCGGGCTTTACGCGTTCCATATCACGCATTGCCAGCTCGATCTGCGGCTTGATCAGGGCCAGCTCAGTGTCCATCGCGCTCAGTTCACTCCCGGTTTCAGCCTTGATTTGCGGCAAGCCAAAACTTTCTTCAAAGAAATCGGACTGCTTGCGCTCAGGCAGCTGGAGAGTGATGGTTTGTTCCTTCTTGTCCCGCAGGATGCCGACCCTGACGGTGTTGTCCTTGCCGCTGCGCAAAGCGTGACTGAAATCTCCAGCATCGTTGACCGTCTCGTCGTTCACCCGGACGATTACGTCACCTGCATGGAAGCCGGCTTTCTCGGCGGAGCTTCCCTTCTCGACCGAGCGCACCAGGATTCCCTTCCCGCCTTTTGCGCCAAAGAAATCGGCGAGCTGCGAGGTAAGATTCTCCACCATCAAACCGGTGCGCATGGAGGAATGCACCACTACGACCGAAACTGGGATGTCGATATCGGGNNCGCCCCGCGGGTATCTCACGGATCATGCGCCGCAGCTGCTCCACGCTCTCGACCTGCTGGCCGTTGATGCTCAGGATGACGTCGTGTTCCTTGAGGCCCGCCTTTCCCGCGGGAGCATCCTGGTCGACCATGGTCACTTCGACGCCGCTCTCTTCCTTCAGCTGCAGGGGCCCAAGGCGGTCCGCGGTGACGTCACGCGTGTCCACGCCCAGATACGATCCGCCGTCGAAAAGCTCTTCGCTCGAGTACACGACGCCTTCGCTCGGTTGCAGGGAAGAAGAATCGACAGCACAGGCGGTGGCCGCCAGGACGGTCAGAATGCAGGTTGTTGCCAGAATCGAGTTCCGCATGTTCATCCTCCGACTTCGGGGTTTTTCTCTTCCTCTACTGGTTCTTCTACCCGCTGTTTTACCGGCTGGACCGGAAATTGATGTCGCCGGTCATCGTGCTTACCTTCAAGAGCGGACCGCCATTGTTCAAACTGCCCTCGGCTGTAATGGTTCTTGGACCCCACTGTCCGCCCACCGCGGTGACTCGAATCGCGGGGAAATCGGAACGGATGGTATGGCCATTTGCCAGTTCGATCGACGCCCGCACCGAAATGTTCAGCTCCGGCGCCAGGTAGACGGTAACGTCGCCGGCGGCGGTCTGCAGGGTGGACTCACCGCGCTGGCTGTTGGCCACAAACTTGGCCACGATCGCTCCCGCACCGGTTTCCACTCGAGCCGCCGGGACTCCGTCGAGCTCGATGCGGCCATCGCCGGTTTCGGCTCGTACCGGCCCTTTCGCCGACACGACGCGAATGCTCCCGCCGCCGGTTTCGATCTCCACCGGACCCGCGGCGTCTCCGACATCGATGTTGCCGCCGCCGCTTGAAATCTTCAGCTTTCCGCCGCACAGTTTGACCTGAATGTTGCCGCCCCCGGCCTCAAGGACAGCCCCCAGGTCGCTTGAGACCAGCACGATGTCTCCGCCGCCGGTGCTGGCATTGGTGGTCCCCTTCACCGAGCCGATCGACACTCGACCACCGCCGGTCTGAATGTTCAAGTCGCCTCCGACCGAGCCGACTTCAATGTCGTCGCCACCGGTTGCGGCGCGCACCGAGCCGCCGATGTTTTCCATGTGAATCTTCCCGCCGCCGCTCGCGGCGTCCACCCGGCCGGAAATTCCGCTCGCGGTCATGCCGCCTCCGGCGGTCTCCACTTTCAACGATTCCAGCTCGCGGGGAACATTCACGACAAACTCGCCGGAAAAGCTCTGGGGCTTCCCTCCCTGCCACTCGCCGACCAGCCACGCGGTGTCTCCGCGCAGGAAGGTGCTGATCTTGTAGTGGCTAAACTCCTGGCGAGCCTTGTCTTCCGAAGAGGTAAAGGCACGATTGTGGACCACGTAGGTGATGCCGGAGCGGGAACCGCCTTCGACGCGGACCGAACCAGCATCCACCTTGATTCTGAGATTGGGGGCGCCGCTCAGGGAACCAGTCATCTCTTGCGCCCAACGGCCGCCTTCGCTATAGACGCGGCCTTGCTGAGCGGCGATGCCTGGAACCAGCAGCAACAGCCAGCCGAACTCTAACAATTTCTTCAACATGCACCTTCCGCCGAGCTGAGCTCGGACAATGGACGCCAAGCAGCTACCCCGCTCCGGCTAATCGATCTCCGGCAACTGCGCCAATTCCGTCCGCGCTTGGGAGCGGATGTAGAGGTTCGGATCACTCCCCGACAGACGCTGCAGAACCGCGCGGACGCTGCTGTCGGCGCGCACCGGCTGCAACGAGTGCAAGGCTTCGGTCCGGACTCCAGGATTGGAGTCGTTCACTAGCGCCTCCAGCATGGCGTCGCGCACGCGGACGTCGGTTTTCACGCACGACCCGAGGGCCTCGACCGCCTTCAGCCGAACCCCGGGGTTCGAGTCATAGCGCAGGGCGTAAATCAGGGCTTCACGGACGTTCGGATCGTTGGGGCTCTGCGTCAGCAGGTCCACCGAATCCATGCGCACGCCCGAGTTGTAGGTGTTGCGCGCGGCAAACAGGAGCAACTGCTGAATGCGCTGGTCATTGAGCGAACCCTGCACTTCCTCGGTCGAAACCGTCTCGTACTTGATGCTCACCTGAGTGGACCCCGGCTCCTCCGAAACCGAGCGGATGCCGCTGATCGAGGATTCGAGCGGCGAAACGCCGGCCGACGGCGGCGCCAGATCTGCGGGCCGCCGGAGCATACTGTAGGTCGTGCCGATGCCGCCAGCAAAACCCACCATGAGGATGGCAGCCGCCAGAGCAGGAGAGAAACCAACCTGCCGCAGCCAGGCGGTGGGATCGAACGCCAGGCGATGCCAGAAGCCACCCGGCTCTGCGGTTTCGAGCGATTCCTGGAGCCGCATGCGGGAGGCGGCCAGCAAGTTGGGCGCGGGATCCTGCACCGGGACAGCCGAAAACCTGGCATGAAACTCGCACGCCGACCTCAGCTCGGCGGAACAATCGGCACAGCGCGCCACATGTTGCTCAAGTTCGTAGCGGGCATCGTCCGCGAGTTCGTCATAGACGTAGAGCAGAATACTCTGTTGGACCCAGTCGCACTTCATAACCCTTCCCCCAAAGACCCCAGCGGCACTCGGCCGACAGCCGAGAACGGGCTGGCCTACGCGGCCTTGCTCCTTATCGCATATCCGCCAAGGCACCACGCAACTTTTGCGTGGCCCGGAACAACGTATTCTTGGCGGTTTCTTCCGTCGTGTGCAAGATTTCTCCCACGGTCCGCAGCTTGAGGCCGTGATAATGCTTTAACTCGAACACCATGCGCTCGCGCGCTGACAGGCGGTCGAGGGCGCNNATACGCGCCGCCAGTTCGCGACTCATCAAATCGCGTTCGGGATCGGCGGCTGCCCGGACGTCGGGCACTTGCTCCAGTACATCGTAGCTTCTGCCGTCTTCGTCAACCGCGACCGGTGCATCTTCCTTCCGCACCTGCTTTTTGCGCAAGTGGTCGAGACACAGATTCGAAACGATGCGATAGATCCATGTATAAAAGGAACATTCAAAACGGAAGC
>PKYX01000413.1 GCA_003132825.1 Acidobacteriaceae bacterium | reverse complement strand
GTATCCGTCAGCCATAGGTTTGCTCCGCAGGCGTTCCAGCTCAACCTCACTGCGAAGCAACTTATCGGCAAAGCTGTAAAACTGGCGCGAATGCCGGTTGCGAACACGAACCTCCCGATCTGATCCCACGTTCCATGGCTTCAGGTTTTCAACGCGGTTTGCGACTTCGGTGAAGTAGGGAGTGCCTTTTATCGGATAGGCAACGGTGGTAAAAAAAATGTCGGGATCGGTTTTCTTCACGTGCTCGATTGTCGCCTCGATATCACCAAGCTCCTCGCCCTCATATCCCCACATCAGAAACATTCCCGTCTTGATTCCGTTCGACTTGCACATAGCTACGGCGGATCGCACTTCTTCCGCGGTGACACCCCGCTCCATGGCATCCAGGATGCGCTGCGATCCGCTCTCGGAACCGATCCAAACGCGGAAGCACCCCATTTCAGCCAGCGTTGCCACAACTTGAGGACTCAGCCGGTCGGCGCGCGAAATACACTCGAACGGCAACTTCAGTCCCCGCCGCTTTAGTTCGGCTGCGTACTGAAAGAGCCAACCATGGTGGATAGTGAAGACGTCGTCGGCCATCCACGCCATTTCGGGTTGATACCGATTAATGAGCCACTCCAGTTCGTCGGCCACCGACGCCGGCTTTCTGCGGCGATGGGTTTTGCCAAATACTTCGTGGCTACACCAGCGACAATGATAGGGACAGCCGCGAGCCGTGATTAGCGACACGGATCCCATCCCGTGATGCTCGCGCCAGACCGCCAGATACCGCGTCAAATCGATCGATTCGCGCGCGGGCCAAGGCTGAGCATCGATATCTCGGATTTGATCTCGCGGAGGAGTGCGAACGATTCGTCCGTCCGCAGCCCGAAACGCAATGCCGTTGACGCGGTGGAGTGCTTCCTCGGAATGTGAGCGAAATACCGGAACCAATTCCTCGAGCGTGACTTCTCCCTCTCCGATCACGATGACGTCTGCTCCGGCATCGAGGTACTCGTCAATGTAAGCGCTCGGCTCCGGCCCGCCAACCAGCGTCTGCCAGCCGGCATCTTTTGCCACCCGCAAAATCTCGACGACATTGGATCGCGTCATCAAATTGGCGTAGACGCCCAGCACAGATGGCGGGCCCTGCCGGAGCACTTCAAATAGCTGCTGGCGTGAAGAGAATGTGGAATCGAATACCTCAGCGCTCAGGCCCTTACTTCGGAGATGGGCACAGATGTACAGGATGCCCAGGGGTGGGTAGGGCTTCATGATTTGAAGCTCCTTGGGATCCTCGTAAAGGAAATATCCGTGAGTGAGAAGGATGTCCATTTGGCTGATTGGGATGCGGCCGGCAGAACCCGGTCGGAGCCTAGCTCAGACTAGGGCCCGCGTGCAACTGCACGATTTGCGGGCTTGCAAAACTCGGCAGAACGGTAGGCCGAGTGTTGCGGCACGATTTCTCAAGTTGCACAACCCGGTTCCACAATTCGCCGGGGACAGAGGCTGCATTGCGTTCTTCGCCACCCACAGGCTTACGGCCTGAATTCCAAGAATCAACTTGGGCATGCAAAGCGTCGTGTAAGGCGCGATAAAACTCGTTGTTGTAGGTGCCCTGGAACATCATGGAAAGGTCTTCGCTATCCGCCCAGTTGGTCTTTTCGCCCAGTTGTGCCTGGACTCGCTCGAAGAATTTTGTTCCCGGTAGTGGATATGAAACCGAGACCCCGATATCGTCGGGACGGGTGACTTGTACCAGCTCCGCCGTCTGCTGAATGTCCTCCCAGGTCTCGCCTTGGTATCCAAACTGAAGGAAAAAGCATGCTCGAATACCCTCGTTCCGCAGGTTCTCCCGCGCCTTCGCGATCTGTTCTATCCGAGTTCCCTTGTCCATAGCATCAAGAATCTTTTGTGACCCGGACTCTACGCCTAACCAGACTTCCGCACAGCCCGTTTGGCGCAAAGCGCGTACGGTGTCGACGGTCATCAAGTCCACTCGTGACTGCATTTTGAACGGGACGCCGGCGTCGAGTTCCTTGACCGCCATAGCAAGTTCGCCGACCCATCGTGGGCGGAGACCGAAGATGTCGTCTGCGAACCACAGGTGGTCGACGCCGAAATCGTACTTCAGTCGCCGCATTTCTTCCGCGACGCTCCGCGGCGACCGCATAGCGAAGGAGTCGCCATAAATGGGTTTGGCACACCAATTGCAGCGATAGGGGCAACCGCGGCTAGCGACGATGTTCAGCGAGAAATAACCGTGAGCAGCTCGCCATGCGGTACGGTATTGATCGGTATCGATCAGATCGCGAGCGGGAAATGACAGGAGGTCGAGATTGCGCGTCAGCGGCCGCTGTGTCGTCCGCGCAAGCGCTCCGGTTTCGTCATCCAAATAGGCGAGCCCCGGAGTCAGCGTGAGACCCTGCTCGTCTCCCCTCAACAGGTGCTGCGCGGCCTCCAACAGCGTCCATTCTGCTTCCCCAAGCAGCACGCAGCGGAAGCCTTTCTGTAGATAATCCAGAGCGTGATCCGAAGCGTCAGAGCCATTCACTAGGACAATGGCTCCAGCCTCCCGCGAGGCCTCGAGAATGTGATATGCGACTTCCCGCATGCGACTGAGGCACATCTTCGTAAGGAAGTTAAAGCTATCCTCATAAACCACAACAACTCGGGGCCGGTGCTCATTGAGGGCCGCCTGAAATCCCTGCTCCGGATCGTTGAGCATGGTGTCGAACAGCGCGACGGAGAGGCCCGCGCTTCGAAGCAAAGCGGCCGCATACAGAGTGCCGAGCGGAGGATAGGGCTGCATTTTCCGCGTCTGCTTGCGATCGTAATAGAGATGATAGGAATGCGTTAACAGAATGTCAGCCACGCTGATTGCGCCTCATTTGTGCGGAAATCAAGGCCTAAATCTTAGGGGGGACGGGACGAATGAATTGTCAGCAGCTTGTCAAATTTGTGTCAAGTCTGGTTGCAGCGAAAAAGCGTTCGGGGCGCGACGGACTGGTCGAGGTGATTTTGCAAAATGTTGACAAATTAGAGACACATCGCTGGCTGTCGATTCGTTATGGTGATCGACTCAGGCCGCAAAGCCCGAACGGCGGAGCTGTGTCGGCCCGCGACGGTAGCTTGCAGAGCAGTGCGAGATTGGGCTGAGACTTGGCACATGATCGTCTTCTATAACCCGAAGGCAACGAAGCCTCGCAATCGGCGCCTTCCACTGTCGATTTTAGCCATCGCAGCAGTTCTAGAAGGCAAAGAAGAGCACGCCATCGTCGATGGCAACATCGATCCACACCCTACCGAATCGTTAATCGCGCTGATCAAAGGCCACCGGGTGGAACTCCTGGCGGTTACGGTCATGCCCGGGCCGCAGACCGTCGGTGCCGTCGCCAGCTGCCGTGAGGTTCGAGCGCGATTCCCGGACCTGCCGATCGTTTGGGGAGGCTACTTCGCGACGAACTACACGGCTGCGACCCTGAACGCCGGTTACGTGGACTATGCCGTCCGCGGCCAGGGGGAGGAAACTTTCCTCGACTTGCTCGAAGCCATTCGAGGACATCGCGATCTGAAAAGTATTAACGGCCTCTCTTACAAGGACGCTGACGGAGCACCTCGTCACAATCCTGAGCGCCCAATGAAAAGTCTCGATTCCTTTCCCTGGTATCCATATCACCGACTCCCCGTGGAGAGATACGTTCTGCCTACGTTTCTAGGTCGCCGCACCGCGGTTCACCAGGCCAGCATCGGGTGCCCTTATCGCTGCAACTTCTGCGGCGTGGTCAATTTTTCCGGCAGCCGTGAAAAAATGGAATCGCCCCTGCGGACCGAAGGCATTCTGCGCCACCTTGCCCAGAACTACGGTGTCGATGCCATTCAGTTTTACGACAACAATTTTTTCCTGCGCGAGGACCACACGCGTGAGCTCGCCGACCGCATGACCCCGCTTAAGATGCGATGGTGGTGCGAGGGGCGCATCGACATTATGATGAAATACGCGGATGCCACGTTCGAAGCCATTCGGCGCGCCGGCTGCACTATGATCTTTTTTGGCGCGGAATCGGGATCGAACGAACATCTGAAGGAGATGAATAAGGACTTACGCGCCGAAGACACGTTGGCTCTCGCCTCGCGCATCCGTCGCTTTGGCATTATCCCCGAATTCTCCATCATTTTCGGAAATCCGAAAGATCCGGAGGGCGACACGCGGGAGTGCATCCAATTCATCCGTCAATTGAAGCGGTTGAACCCGGACTCGGAAATCATAGTCGAGCATTACACGCCGGTTCCGCAGCGGGCTCGCATGTACGGCGACATCGAGGAGAAATTCCAATTCCCCACCACTCCGGACGAGTGGACAACGGACTCTTGGCAGCGGTTCGCTACCCAGAAGGATCCCCAAACACCGTGGCTGCGGCCTCGCACCAAGCAGTTGATCGACAACTTTGAACTCGTGGTCTCCTCCAGGTGGCCGACGGTTCAGGACATCCGTTTGCCTGACTGGGGACGCCTCACGCTCAAAGCGCTAAGTAGTTGGCGATATCGATTAGGCGTATACGCCGCGCCACTCGAACTGAAGTGGGCGCAGCAGTTTATCGATCTGCGAAAGCCGAAGGCAGAGAGCTTGTGAATCAGATATCGACCGCGTTGGAATCCGCGACTTGGGGAGCCGGGTACGCGAGTTGGCACGCGTGACGAGGGCAGGGTAGCGTTTTTTCCTCTCGATTTTCGCTGGATGAGTCCGTCGAGGTGGGGCCGTGAGCCGAGCTTTAGCCGAGGCCATCGTCGATTTCCTGGGTTTTTCAGAAACGACAAGTGGCCATCTCAGCGTGCTGAAGGGATTCGACCGCCGCGCATGGGACGGCACACTGACGTGGCTGCACGATGCTGGCCTGGCCCTTTACCTGTTACAGAAACTCAAGGACACAAACGCCATCGGCATTCTGCCGACCTCGACATGGGCTCACCTCGAGGGGAACCTGGCCGCGAACCGGCGACGTGTTGCCTACATGGCGCGTCAATTTGATTTCCTCAACCAGGAATTCAATCGCGGCGGTGTGAGGTATGCGGTGGTGAAGGGTTGTTCCCTGGTCCCCCAGTTCTGTTTCGACGCCACTCTACGGCACCAGGGCGACTTCGATTACTTGGTGGATAAGCATTCGCTGCCCATGGCCCAGCGCGTACTCGAGGGCGCTGGATACTCCCGCAAGAAGTGCTCAGCAAACGAATGTGTGTACTTGATGCCATCCGCATCGATGCCGCCTTCCGCCAATGAACAGTACGAGGCGCATGCCCCTCACGCAGTCGAATTGCATCTTGCTTTCTGGGATAGCGACTCCCATTCCGTGCCTTTGACCGACCCCGGGTTTTCTGTGGACAACGTAGTAGCTCAGCGCTGGCAGGGGTTGGGTTTCCCTGCGTTGCCCGAGGAAGATGCGTTCCTGCTTCAGGTCATACACGCTTTCAACCACGTCCTGACTGGATGGGTGCGAATGTCCTGGCTGTACGAGATTGGATACTTTTTCAATCGGCGATCGGCCGACGTCTCGCTATGGGAACGGCTCGACCGCCGGATTGGAGGCGACAAGCTGCTGCGCGAGATGGTGGTCGTGGTCGGCGAGCTATCCGCGCATTTTTTCAGGGCACCCCTGCCATCGACGTCCGGGATTTGGACGGAGAAGCTTCGTCCCGCTGTTCAACTCTGGATTCACCACTATGCACGAACATGGGTATTTGAGGAGACTCATGCTGACCGACTTAGCCTGTTCCCAGTCGCGAAGTTAGCTCTCTTCTTTCATCAGCAATATCTTCCCGACGCCAGGGTCAGAAGACACGCGATTCGGATTCGGCTATTTCCTTTTGAGAAACTCTTTCTAAGGGCTCGCTCGATAACCGGCAAATCTTCGGCACAATCTGGAAGACGCGGGTGGCAACTCGAGCGTGTGCTCATCCGACTGCTTTTCCACGTCACGGGAGGGCTGCGGTATCTCTGGGAAATACCGCGTTGGGAGCGGCTGAATAAAGAGAACGCACATTTGGCGCCCTCCATCAGGCGCGAGCCGGCAGAGACCGATGTCGCCGGTCCTCCGGCTACAGAGTCGACCATTCGATTGTAAGCAGGCCTCCGCCAAGACAGGAAGAACTACAGAGGAGGGTGGGCGAGTTGCCCGGGCAACTCCGGCCCGATTAGCGCTTCTTGCGAATACACGCATGAATTTGAGGGAACAAGCCGCGAAAAATGTCAGCGCCACATGGCTGGGTCTCCTGGTCCATGCGGCGGTTGGCTTCTTTCTTTCTCCCTTCATCCTCCATAAGCTGGGCGATGAGGCATTTAGCCTGTGGGTGCTGGTCTTCTCTCTGAGCGGATATTACGGACTCTTCGATCTTGGGATCCGGTCTTCCATCGTTCGGTATGTGGCCAAGTTCGCGGCGACGCAGGACGAAGACAAACTCAGGCGTTTTCTCAGCACGGGGGTTGCATTCTATTCCGCCGTGTCATTGGTTGTGTTGCTGCTTACTGGAATTGGGTTCTTTCACCTGCAATTCCTTTTCAAGATACCCGCCGGCTTTCTAGCATCCGCGCGGGTGTTGTTCGCGCTGGCTGGCGCCGGCGCGGCATTAGCCTTTCCTCTAGGCGTATTCGCGGCAGTTCTCGAGGGTTTACAGAAGTTTTCCTGGCTACATCTTAGCCAAGTCGGAGTTACGTTACTTCGCGGCCTGCT
>PKYX01000079.1 GCA_003132825.1 Acidobacteriaceae bacterium | reverse complement strand
ATGCCGCCCCCTGCAGCCCCTTCGCCGCATGTTCGTTCGCAAGTGCCTGCACCTTCAATCCGGCCGTCACTTCTTCGCTCTCGGCTTGCGCCTCCGCTTTCGCAATCACGTCCTGCAGCGCACGCCACTCCTGCTCCGCCTCAAAGTTCGCTACCCGGTGCGGCGTATAGTTCGGAATCAGCTTCTCTATCACCCGCCCGTCGCGTTCCCCGGCCACGTAACACGTCGATAAGTGCAGCAGTCCGGCGTGCTCCGTTCCCCGCACAAACTCCANNCGCAAATCCGGATTGAAATCCGTCAATCCCGAACTGTTTACGATCACATCAAGATTCTTCTGCAGCCGCCGCGCCACCTCCGCATTCAGCCCCAGCCCCGCTTGCGTGACGTCGCCCTCCACCACTTCAACTTTTTCTCGCAGATACTCCGCGAACCCCGACCCATACTTTTCAAACAGCGGATCGAATACCGGCGATTCCTCGACCACCTTTTCGAAGCGACGCTGCGCCGGGTTCGACTTCTGCCGGCGGATCAGCAGATAGATCCGTTTTACCTCGGGCAGATCGAGAAGCGTGTTCGCCAGCCAGACCTTGCCGATGAAACCGGTTACGCCGATGAGCATTACGTGCTTCCCCGAAAATGCCGTGCGAACCGAAAACCCCGCCGCCTGCCTCTGTCCCTCGAAATGGACGACCGGTCGCGTGGGCGCGATCGCCACTCGCTCGGCGGGGATTACGGCTGCGCGCAGTTGGTCCACGGAAATGTTCAGTTGCCGCGCCAGTGTCTTCGGAGCCCTGCGACCGTCTGGATTTTCTTCCCGAATGCGAGCGAATGCCCCGCGCGGCCGAATCACCGGTTCGAGCAATCTTCCCGTCGCCATGCCGTCGCGAAACTCCAGGCGGTTGGCCACAATCCGCTTCACCCCAAGATGTTGAGCTAGCGGGCGCATCACGTGCTCCAAGCCCTGGCTTACCAGCACGACTTCCGCCCCGGCCTGCACCAACTCCTGCACCTTCTGCATGCCTCGCTCTTTCAAGCGCGGCTTCAATTTGTATAGAAAGAACTCTTCCCCCAGCAGATCGAGGCGGTCGCGGGTCACTCCGCGCAGCACGGTGTGGATGGCGCGCGTGGCGAACTTGCGGTTGGTGGAATAAAGAAGCGGGCGCAGCAGTGNNCCCCTCGACCCGCCAGTAGACCGTGGGGCCCGTGCTGGAATTATGGTTTGTCGATTCCAAAATTGCGTTCGTTCCTCGAGGGAGCCTTGAACGGGTAGTCAGGCGAAGTTCCTATTGTAAACAATTGACTCGGTGGAGCGAAGCGGAAGCGGCGTATTCATGCGTATTCGTTGCCCCATGGGATTAAGACGGTTCCTGGAAAACCTACCCGCGGATCCACTTCATCCCCGGGGATCCGCCTGATCCAGGCCGGTTCTCTCGCCAGCCGGCTCCCGTCCAACGATCAATGCGGTTCCGCCGCTGAGAGCCAGCGTGGCCGCGATCGCCAACAGCCCTCCGCGGAATCCGCCACTGGTTTTGCGAAAGAATCCAACAATATCGGGACCGAAATAGCCTCCCAGGTTTGCCAGGGAGTTGATGACCGCGATCCCTGCGGCTGCCGAAAGTCCTGCCATACGCGACGTCGCCATCGCCCAGAATGGCCCCACCATCGACTCCGCACAGACCAGTCCAAGGCCGATGCAGGCCACAACCACGACCGTTGAGATCCCATAACCCGCGCCGACCAAGGCCGCCGCTCCTACAAAAGCCGGCATCGCGGTGTGCCAGCGTCGTTCGGCTTTGCGATCGGAGCGCATTCCTACCAGAACCATGGCCACGGCGGTCACCACGAACGGAAGAGCCGACACCAGCCCGGTCAAGAAATAGCTGAGGCCGGAAAGCGACCGGATCACGCTCGGGAGCCATAAAGTGACTCCGTACATCGTGGTTGAGACCCCGAAATACACCATCGACAGCAGCCAGATTCTGGGACTGATGAGGACCTGCCAGAGATTTTCTTTCCTTAGACTGGACTCCACTTGCTGTTCCAAAGCCAGCCTCTCCAGCAGCCAGGCTCGCTCCTCACCCTTCAGCCAGCCCGCTTCTCGTGGGTTGTCCGTCAGCGCCCAAAACACGGTCACGCCCAGAAAAATGGCCGGAACACCCTCCATCAGAAACATCCACTGCCATCCGGAGAGCCCCCTGCCGCTCAACCCGAGCAATGCCCCGGAGACCGGACTTCCGATGATGCCCGCAAGGGGATTCGCGGTCATGAACCAGGCGACCGCTCGAGCCCGCGCATTGGCCGGGAACCAGCGCCTCATATACAGGATGATGCCGGGGAAGAATCCAGCCTCGGCCGCGCCTAGCAGGAAACGCATCCCGTANNTTGCTGGGCAGCTGAAAGAGAAAATAACCGGCGAAAAACATTCCCGCCGCCCGGCCATAGACGCGGTCGCTCAGGCCAAGCTGCCCTCGCATTTGCAATACCGCGAAGCTCACGTTAATGCGGTCCAGGTAGGCAACAATGTAGAGCAGAAATAAAAACGGCATCAGCCGCCACATGAGTCGGGAGACGACGGCGGATTCCAGGCGGTCGGAAGCAATTTGCAAGAGCACGTTCCAGGTGGTTCTGCGGAAAACGCTCGCCAGAGCCGTTGGGTGGTGCGAGGATTCTACGCCAACCCGAGCTTCTTCTGAATCTCGGCTACGATTTGTTGCGGCGTCGCTGCGATATCGACCGTCGCAGCCGCTTGCGGCTCTTCAAGGTCGGCCAGCTGACTGGCCAGAATCTGCTCGTCGGCAAAGTGTCCGTGACGGGAGCGCAAGCGCTCCGCGATCAGGTCCGCACTTCCTTTCAAGTACACAAACTTCACTTGCGGCCCGGATGCGAGCTCCCGCCGGTAGGCGCGTTTCAAGGCTGAGCAGGCTAGCACCACATTCCGTCCTTCGTCGATCCAGTGGGCGATCGCTTCACCAAGAGCCGCCAGCCACGGCCTCCGGTCTTCGTCGTGGAGGGCGATACCGTGCCGAATCTTTTCCACATTCGACCTGGGATGAAAATCGTCCGCGTCGGCAAACTCCCAACCAAGTTGCTCGGCCAGCAGACGTCCGATAGTCGTCTTGCCGGCTCCGACCACTCCCATCACGATCAAGACCATGGAGGATTTCTGGTCTACCTATTTCTTNNGACTCTGATGAATTTCCCTTCACAATTCTCTTTCACGTTCGCAATGCGCTGGTCGCTGACGTTGTGGGCCTTATCCGACTCCTCGGCGTAGTGTAGCTGCCACAAGTCTTCGAGCCCGGGAGAATCGTGCACGATCTGCCACGCCGCCGGGCTCGCTCCCTTGCGAGGTCCGTTGTC
>PKYX01000006.1:27402-28131 GCA_003132825.1 Acidobacteriaceae bacterium | reverse complement strand
CGATGATGCGCATCGGGGAGTCGCGAGTTTCGCAGATTCACACGTCGGCGTTGCTGCGGCTGCGGGAGCTGCTGGCGGGAACGCTGTCGAAAGCCTCGCCATTGATGCATGCGTCGCGTTCGGCTGCGTCTCTGGCGCGGGTGCGCGTCTGATACCTCGGTTCCGAGATCTCTCGAGCTGAAGCTGACCGAAAGTGTTCCTCAAGCATGCCGAGTCCTCCCAATCCGTTCTGAAGGGAAGTTGGTGTCGCTGATACTTCGTCGCCCGGTGATGGCGGCGTGCGAACGCGCACGACGGGCGACCCAGCCGGTGCTTGCTTCNNCTATTCGGGTTGCTCCGGCGGGCCGACGCCCAGCCGACACGCTGGAAAAATAATCGAAGCAGACCGGGTCAACCCGGATCAGGAGGATCGTTCAATGAAGAATAGGCTCATGTACGCGTTCGCGATCGTAGCACTCGTTTTCGCGCTGGCGTTTCCGGTGGTGGCACCGGCGGCTCCGCCAGCTCCCAAGCCCCAACCGACGCCGGCGGCCACTCCTGCGCCCGAACACCACCACATCCACGAAGCGATTGACGCACTGCGCGCGGCGCGAAATGACCTGAACCAGGCCTCGCACGATTTCGGCGGACATCGCGTGGAAGCCATCCGTTCGATTGACGAATCCATTCACCAGCTGGAAGTTTGCTTGCAGTACGACAAGTAGCCGACACTCGAGATCAGCCCGGCTG
>PKYX01000006.1:26548-27383 GCA_003132825.1 Acidobacteriaceae bacterium | reverse complement strand
TCGCATAGGAAGGACGCCGCGAGCCGGGTGATTTTTTGGCGTCCCCGCGATTTTCGTTTTGTCCCCTCGCCTCGATTTCTTGATTCCCACTGCGGCTTACTCCGAAGAGAAAAGAGCCGGCGAGACGCTGGCGCNNCGGGCGCAGCATGCTGCGCCCCCTACAACAGCATTGTTGGCGCGGAAGCACGCACACAAATAACTGAGGTGCGGAAATCGGCTCGAGTTAACGGGCGGCAGAGGCAGCGGGACGCGCGGAACTGATTTGGTGGACGATTTGCGCGGCGAGTTTTTCGCTGGTTGAGCAGGTGGATTCGTTGATGCGGCACTGGGCAATTGTCAGCTTGCAGCCGCACGTGCAGTTTTCAGAGTTCATGCGCTTCAGAGCCAAGCGCCTTTGATCCGGCTTGAGGCCCGCAAAATCCACGCCAGGGAGTTCAGTGGCGTTGGCGGCATTCTTGAGGAAAATCTCGCCGTGGTCCACGAAGGTCTCGATCGGAGTGTCCACATGTTCGCCGAGGAGGGCGCGAATTTCGCGATCGTACACTTCGGGCGGAAATAGTCCGACGTGCTTCTGCACGATGCGGCCATCGGTATTCACCAGGAATGAGGTGGGTAGCGCCGGCACGCCTCCGTACTCGTGGGAAATCCCGTCGCTACCCATGACGATGGGGTAGTTAATCTTCGCCTCGCGGGCAAAATCGCGCACTTCTTCCGGAGTCGCGTCGTCATCCTCCGAAACGCCGATGATTTGCAACCGATCCTTGTAACGATTGGCGAGATCGATCATCTCGGGGATTTCTTCCCGGCAGGGCGGGCACCATGTGGCCCAGAAATT
>PKYX01000006.1:19050-26539 GCA_003132825.1 Acidobacteriaceae bacterium | reverse complement strand
GAGCTACCCTGCTGCGCGCTACGAGGAGACGGTGCGCTCCGCGGAGAGGTAATCCGGCTCGCGGTCACCACCTTGATCGCGCGCGTGGTGCCCAGCGCGATGGCGAACAAACCGAGCGCCGCGACGGCGACGAGAGCGGGGATGTAGAGTTTTTTCATTTTATGGGCGCTGCTGCCGGGGCCATGCACCATTATGCGGCAGAGGCGGACGCGGCACAACGTCACTTGATTGGACGGCTGTAAAGCGAGAAGGGCGCGCGGGAATGGTGGAGCGGCGAGCGGAAATTCCAATGCGGGATGGCGTTTCCCGATTTGAATTTTCAAAGCGAGAGATCGGAAACGGCGTGGCGCTAAGTGGTTAAAAATCTGCGCGCGAGAAGGACTGGATCGCGGGTGGAATGGGCAGCCAAATGCAATGGGAGATGGCGTGGGTCGCGTTCCAACACGATCCGAATCACAGTGTGAATGGGGAGGAAGGGGCCCATTTGCAAGGTGGCGCGGGTCGTTCCCACCTGCCTCTGAGAGGGAAGCTGGATGGATGACCCCGTGGTCCGGTCTCGCCTAGGCCGGATCACCGGAACGCGACCTTTGGGGCCCCGGAACCCAAGCTGGGGCCCCTTTTTTTTCCTGTAGTCACGCCAAAGCTTTTCGGAATTTTCCTCGAGTCCAACCCTACAAGAGCGGCGTCAATTCGCGATGCTGCAGCGAGGTTCTCGACTGCGAGTCGTAGCCGCAACGTGCGCCAGTGGCCGATTCAGCGGTTAAGTTGGCCCGGCCAATCGGCCGCTCATTTCCATGACGCGAGGCAAAAGCGCGCGGGAAAATTGCTTGACATATGCCCATATAGGAATATATAGTTCTGGGCATGGCAAGAGCAGCTACGACATCGGACGCTTTCAACGCGGTCGCCGAGCCGCGCCGCCGAGAAATACTGAGCTACCTTGCTCTGCGGGAGCGCCCTGTCGGCGACATCGTGATTGCGCTGCAGTTGGAACAGCCGTCGGTGTCGAAGCATCTGCGCGTGCTGCGGGATGTTGGACTGGTACGCATGCGCCGCGAAGGGCGGAGGAAGCTTTACCGGACCAACGCTGAAGCGATTCGTCCTCTGCACGAATGGGCGGGAGAATTCGAGCGATTCTGGCGGCATCAGTTGAATCAGGTGAAGGAACGAGCCGAAGCCAAAATGGCGGAGGCAAATCTAAAGAAGAAAAAGGAGGATTCATGATCGCAACAGGAACGAAGGTGGAGGATTTGACGCTGAATTTGACCGAAGAAATTCACGTGAAGGCGACGCTGGATGTGACGTTTGATGCGTTGCTGGAACAGCTCGGGCCCCTGATGACTGCGGCGGAGGACCGTCCGATGCCGATGAAGATCGAGGCGTGGCCAGGCGGGAGATGGTATCGCGATCTCGGCGATAACAATGGCCACCTGTGGGGACACGTGCAGGCGATCAAGCGGCCGACGCTGCTCGAATTTACGGGGCCGCTGATGATGTCGTATGCGGTGACTTCGAATGTGCAGTACCGCCTGAGCGAGGAAGCGGGCGGAACGCTGATCAAGTTCCAGCATATCGGGCTTGGGCTGATTCCGGAGGACTACAGGAAGGGTCTGACCGGCGGCTGGAAGCAGATTAACGCGCGCGCGAAAGAGCGAGCGGAGACGTCTCGCGCCGGCCGGACGGCGGCGCGCTGAGATTGCGGCGTCTTCGATTCTCAAAGTTGTAGGAACCTGAACACCAAATCTCGCGTAAGCGAAGGGAGCAGCTATGAAACTTGCAGAATCCATCCTGATGGAGCTGGATCGGGAGGCACAAACGACGAAAGGGGTGCTCGATCGGATCCCGGACGGCAAACTCGCCTGGAGACCGCACCCGAAATCCTTTTCCCTGGGCCAGTTGGCGCTGCACATAGCCTCCGTGCCGGCGGGCGTCACTGCGATCGCCATGCAAGATACCGCGGAAGTTCCGAACTTCACGCAGCCGGAAGCCAAGAGCCGGCAGGAAGTCCTCGATACTTTTTCGAAGAGTCTCGAGAGCGCGAAGGGCAACTTGAACAAGATGGACGACGCCCGGCTGGCGGCGACGTTGAACTTGACACGAAGCGGAAAGGTGGTGATGTCGGCGCCGCGGGCCGGGTTCCTGCGCTCGGTGCTTTTGAATCATGTCTACCACCATCGTGGGCAGCTTTCCGTGTATCTGCGGATGCTGGATATTCCGGTCCCGTCGATATACGGGCCTAGCGCGGACGACAATCCGTTTGCATAGTCAGCAAACCGCCGCACACCCAAACACCATCCGGGTTTGCGTCTCAGTTGGCTCCGCATGCGATAATCCCCGCAGCGCATGCGCAACATCAAGCTCACCATTGCGTACGACGGGGCGGACTTCCATGGCTGGCAATTGCAGCCGGGAGTCCGCACGGTTCAAGGCGCGATCATTGACGCGGCTTGCAAGATCACGCAGGAAAAGATCTTCATCCAAGGCGCGAGCCGCACAGATACGGGCGTACACGCTCTGGGCCAGGTGGCGCATTTCAAGACGCAGTCCGCGTTGTCGGCGGCGGAATTTCAACGCGCGCTGAACGCGCTGCTGCCGCCGACGATCCGCGTGACCGCCGCCGAAGAAATGGGCCCTGAATTTCACGCGCGCTGGCAGGCGCAGGGAAAGACGTACCGTTATCGAATTTATCGCGGCCGCGTGCTGCCGCCGTTTGAATACCGCCGCGCGCTGCACTATCCGTGGCCGCTTGACGAGGCTGCAATGGCCGAGGCCGCGAGGAAGTTCGAAGGCGAGCACGATTTCAGTTCATTTGCCGCGTCCTCGGGATCGGAAGAGGACGACCGCGACCGCAACATGACCCGCGTGATTCACTCCTCGGAAATCGTGCGCGAGGCGGAGCGTGAGGAGATTGCGTACGTGGTACGCGGGCAATCGTTTCTGCGATACATGGTGAGGAAAATCGTGGGGACGTTGATCGAAGTCGGGAAGGGAAGGCTCGCCCCGGACGATATTCCGAAATTGTTCGAGTTGCGGGACCGGTCGCGCTCCGGACCGACCGTGCCGCCGGAAGGGCTCTACCTTGTGGCGCTCGAGTTTCCGGATCCGACGGATTCGCTGGCGTCGTCTGCGGCGAAACGGCGGGTGGTGTCCTAACGGAACGCGATGATCGAGGTCGATGGGCGGCCGGTTGCCAAGCATTTACGCCGGGCGCAGCATGCGGCGCCCCTACGATGAGGGACCGGAGCTTTGCCGTGGGCAATTGCCAAGCCTAAGTAGAGCCCTGGTTGGCACAAGACTGCGGCACGTACCGCGTTGGCGGGGGGCGGCGCAGCCGCTGGGGCGGGGAATCATGTAGAATCTGCGGGAAGGCAGCTCTTCGCACGTGAACCACGAACTCATCCACGATTGGAACAGCTACTCCGAGCCGGATATTCCCGCAGGGCGGCGCGTGTTGCTCGACGACGAAACGCTGCGCGACGGCCTGCAGAATCCTTCGGTTCGCAACCCCACGATCGGCGAAAAAATCGAGATCGTCCGCCTGATGGACGCGCTGGGCATTGATACCGTGAATGTGGGGCTGCCCGGAGCAGGGCCGCGCGCGTTCGCTGATGCGGAGGCGCTGGCGCGGGAGATCTTTGGATCGCGCATGAGAATTCGCCCGCACGTTGCCGGGCGCACGCAGAAGCAGGACATCCAGGCGATTATTGATCTCTGCGAGCGCGTGGGCCAGCCGATGGAGGCAGCGCTGTTTCTCGGATCGAGTCCGCTCCGGCGGCTGGCTGAGGACTGGACGGTTGATTATTTGCAGCGCACAACCGAAGAGGCGGTGAAGCAGGGCGTATCGGCCGGACTGCCGGTAATGTACGTGACCGAGGACACGGTTCGCACCGACCCGGCGACGATTGTTGCGCTGTATTCGACGGCGATTCGCGCGGGCGCTCGGGCAATCGTCCTGTGCGACACGGTGGGTCACGCGACGCCGCGAGGGGCGTTCAACCTGGTGAAATTCGCGATTGAAGAGGTTGTGAAGCCTTCGGGCGAGAAAATCCGCGTGGATTGGCACGGGCACAACGATCGCGGGCTGGCGGTTGCAAATTCGATGGCCGCGATCGCCGCGGGAGCGGATCAGGTGCACGCGGCGGCGCTGTCGCTTGGGGAGCGCGTGGGCAACACGCCGATGGAAATGATGCTGGTGAACCTGCGGCTGCTTGGCTTGATTGAGCGCGACCTATCACGTCTGAAGGAATATTCGGAGATGGTCGCGCGCGCGACGAACACGGTGATTCCGCCGAATTATCCGATCGTGGGGCGCGACGCTTTTCGCACGCAGACCGGAGTGCACGCGGCGGCGATCGCCAAGGCGTACAAGAAGGGCGATCTGGAGTTGGCGGACGCGATCTACAGCGGAGTGCCGGCGCATTTGTTTGGACTCGAGCAGATTATCGAGATCGGGCCGATGAGCGGGCGGTCGAATATTGTGTACTGGCTGGGGAAGCGCGGGATTCCGATGAGCGATGAGATTGTCGATCGCATTTTTGCCGCCGCGAAGCAGTCGTCGTGCGTGCTGACGGAAGCGGAAGTTTTGGCGCTGGTGGGTTCGCCGGCAGGGCATTGAGCGGATCGCAACTTGGCGACCACCAATTCCCCGGGAGTAAATGGTTCGATGGCTACAACGCAACCGCAACCCGACATCCTGGTGCGGCCGCTTGCGGAAACTGAACTCGGCGAGGCGGCCCGAATTATCCGCGTGGCGTTCGGAACTTTTCTTGGGCTCCCCAATCCGGAGCGATTCATGGGTGATGCGGAGTGCGCCCGACCGCGGTGGAAGGCCGATCCCTCCGCGGTGCTCGCCGCGGAACACAACGGAAGATTGGTCGGATCAAATTTCGTAACGAAATGGGGAAGCTTTGGATTCTTCGGTCCGCTGACGGTCGAGCCGGAATATTGGAACCGCGGCGTCGCGCAGATGCTTCTGGGGCCGACGATGGTAATATTTCGGCGCTGGGGCACGCGGCACATGGGCCTCTATACGTTTGCAAATAGCCCGAAGCACATGGCGCTGTATCAGAGGTTTGGATTCTGGCCGCGGGATCTGGTGGCCGTGATGGCGAAGCGAGTTGCAGAAAGGCCGGCCGAGGTTGTCGCGGATGCGGCGCGCTTCTCCGCGGCTGCGGGCGACGAGCGGACGCGCGTGCTGGCGGCGTGCAGAGAAGTGACGGACGCGAATTTCGAGGGCCTGGATGTCGGGATCGAGATTCACGCGGTCGCTGAACAGATTCTGGGCGAGACCATTCTGGTATGGGACGGCGAGAAGCTCGCGGCGTTCGCGGTGTGCCATTCGGGCGCGGGCAGCGAGGCGGGCTCCGGAGTCTGCTACGTGAAGTTCGCGGCTGTGCGCCCCGGGCGCCGCGCGAGTGAGGCTTTCGAGCGGCTGCTCGGCGCAGTGGAGGCATATGCGCGCTCGGTGGATGCGCAGAAGGTGACGGCCGGCGTGAATCTTGCGCGGCGCGAGGCATTTCAGGCGATGATCGCGCGTGGATTTCGCACCGAAATGCAGGGCGTGGCGATGGAGACAGGCGACGCGGCTTCCGGTTACAATCGCGCCGGTGTTTATATTCTCGATGATTGGCGGTAGAAACGGGCGAGCGCGGCGAGATTGGGCGCTGCGGCAGGAATATTTGCTGCGATAAAGGCCTCGCATCGGAAGGCGCTGCGCGCGGATTTTTTGTGTCGGAGCTGAAGCTCCGACCCCCTGAGGCGCCCGCCTCCCTCGACTACGCTCGGGACAAGTTCAAGAGGCCGCTACGAAACTATTGGCCATCGCGGGCGCAGTGCCAGGTATCTGCGCCGGGCACGGCATGCCGTGCCCCTACAAAACCTATCGCGAACACAGTGACCGCCTCGGAACGATTGCCCAATGGAGAGCGATGGATCGGATTTCAATTTTGATCTCGCTCGCGGTACGAATCGCGTGAAACGCGCTCTCATCTGCGGTATCTTTCTATGGATGGCCACACTCTCCGCTCGCGCGACCGACGATTCGCTGGCGAACCTTGCGAGCGATCCGGCGTGCGCGCGCGGCCTGCAGTGGATTGACAAGAGCGCGGCGTGGACGACGGACCAGCAGATTCGCCTGACGGAAATTCCCGCCCCTGAATTTGACGAAACCAGCCGCGGCGAAGCGCTGAAGGAAATTTTTGCGGCCAGCGGACTTCAGGTTCGCACGGACAAGACCGGAAACGTGATCGGAGAGTGGCCGGGCTCCGACACGAAAAGCGTGATACTTCTGGCGGCGCATCTCGATACGGTGTTTCCCGCGGGAACGGACGTGCGCGTGAAGCGCAACGGCAGCCGCTTGCTCGCGCCGGGAATTGCGGACAACGGCGTGGGACTGGCGTCGCTCGCCGGGCTGGCCCGGGCGCTGGCGGAATCGCGCGTGCGTACCACGAAGACAATCGTTCTGGTCGGAGATGTCGGAGAAGAGGGCGAAGGAAACTTGCGCGGGATGCGCGCGCTGATGGATAACTACGGTTCGCGAATTGCCGCGGCGATCGCGGTGGACGGGCCGTCAACCGACCACATTACGACGCAGGGTATCGCGTCGCGGCGGTTCGAGGCGAGCGTTACGGGGCCGGGCGGCCACAGCTGGTCTGATTTCGGCGCGCCGAATCCGATCACGGCCGTTGCCCGCGGCATCGTGAAGTTTTCCGCGATTTCGGTGCCGGACGATCCCCGCAGCTCGTACAACTTTGGGGTTATCGAAGGCGGCACGTCGGTCAATTCGATCCCATCGAGCTCGGCCGTGAAAATCGATCTGCGCTCGGAGGAAGAACGAGAACTTGGGCGGCTGGAAACGGCGTTGCGCGATGCGATGCAGGCGGGCGTGAAGGAAGAGATTTCGGCCACTAAGTCTGCGAGCGATGCGCTGCAGCTGAATTTCCGCTCGCTCGGCACGCGCCCTGCGGGAAAACTGCCGGACGATGCGCCGCTGGTGACGGCGATCCGCAACGTGGACCGTTACTTGGGGAATAAATCAAGGCTGGAGCGCAGTTCCACCGACGCAAACATTCCACTTTCGATGGGAATTCCGGCGGTAGCGCTCGGCGGCGGAGGGCGGGGAGGCGGCTCACACACGCTCGACGAATGGTATGATCCCGCCGGCCGCGAACTCGGATTGAAGCGCCTCTTCCTGACGGTTGTCTCGCTGGCAGGCGTCGAACGGCAATAGATGCGCGGTAAGTATTTTTCGACGAATTCTTCCGTACCTTTTCATCGTAATATTCGCGGTAGTTTCCGCTCCACAAGCGCTATCCCAAGGCGGCCCGGAAGTATTATCGGTCAAGGAGTAGGGAGCCGTGACCACGCGTCAAAGCAAGATTCAAGCTCAACTCGGCCGAGCCGCAGTCCAGATCTTTGCCGCCAATGATCGCATCAACCAGATTCTTATCGAACATCTTGACCCTACCGCCTGGAGAGCCAAACCGCCCGG
>PKYX01000006.1:14432-18941 GCA_003132825.1 Acidobacteriaceae bacterium | reverse complement strand
GGAAATGCTGTGCTACATGCTTTCTCACGAAGCCCACCATCGCGGGCAGGTGTGTATGCTCGCGCATCAGCTCGGATTCCCGTTGGCGAAAGAGGTGGCATACGGGATCTGGAATTGGGAAAAGCTGTGGAAGGAGTGCGGGTTGCCTGGCGGTCCCGGCTGCGCTTCGTAAGGAATCGCTCGGGGGCACAGGCTACACAGTTTCAGCGGCTGCCTGTTCCGCCAGACGACACTGCATTGGGCGGTGTCCTCGCAACCGGGCCGGAGAGCTCGTCGTCCCACTCTCTTCCCCACGAAATTGGAACTCTCGCGCTCCGGGGCTCGTATGTGTTTCCATGGCGAAGCGCGCCTTAACCCCGCCGGAGATGACCCTTCGGGCGTTCTGTTTTGCCGTCCCTCACGACAGGCTACAGCCTTCACATGTGCCGTACGATATTGCTTTCCCCGATTTCACTGGCGTTACTGTACTCGCTGACGGCGATTCTAGAATATGAAACCATTTGCAATTCTGGCATTCGTGCTGTCATTGCTTCCTGCGATATCAGGCGTCGCCCAGGAAGTTCCGACAGCCACTCCATCCCCGGGGATTACATTTCACAGTTCATCGAATCTGGTCTTGGTTGATGTAGTCACCGCGAATGCTAAGAATGGCCTTCCGGACAAGACGTTCAAGCAGGGCGATTTTCAAGTTTTTGACAACGGCTACCCCGTTTCGATCAAGACGTTTGACAGCGGAGCACAATTTACAACTCGGCCCCTAGCACTTTGGTTTGTTGTGCAATGCAATATGCAAGGCTGGGAGGCGAAGGGCTCGGGCTTGTTTGCAGGACGAATCAGCCTTTTCAAGCCCGCCCTGAAATACTTGGACAAACAAGATACGGTGGCGGTCGCCCACTGGTGTGACAATGGTCAATCCAAACTCGACCTGCTACCGACGAGCAAGGTCGAGCAGATGGCCACGGCGTTGGAGCAGGTACTCGCGCCAATGCCCTCCCCAACCGACCACGCGAGAACAGGCGAGCTCGCCCTGCAGCAGGTTCTGCAGCTCATCATCGATGCTACCCGCTCCTTAGTGCCCGAACCGGTGCCCGTGGTGATCTTCCTCTATGGGGACTACAGTGGAATGCCCAGATCGGAGGCCGATCACTTCATCGACGAGCTATTGGAAACCTCGGCTATAGCCTATGGCCTGAAGGACCGCCGATCTCCGCGGATACGGTTGTTAGGCGAACAGGGAGCCATTGCGAACTATTTTGCGACCGAAACCGGGGGACAATACTTGAGGGTAACGCCCGAGACATACGCCAAGGGTTTGGAAGAAATCCTACGGCAGCTCCATTTTCGCTACGAGTTGGGATTCCAGCCGGAAGCCTTGGACGGCAAGCGTCATACGCTCCGTGTGGAACTGACCGATGCTGTTAAGAACCAGCACAAAGGATTGCGTCTGAGATACCGCCTCGCCTATGTGCCGAACCGCCATGGGATCAGGTAGTCTGACGGGGTTTGACAACGCGGACGATACGGAGCAAGTAGATCTTCAGGTTAGATTCTTTCGATTACGTTATCTCATTTGATAGGAGTTCTCGTGACGCCGAATTGGCGTGTAGGCTGCCCAGACTCGTGAAATCGTGCAGCGGCAGGAGAAAAGCAAGAATAGCACTCGGCCCAAGCCACCTTCGCCATAGGCACTTGGGTACGCTGTTATGTTTGCGGTGATCCTCGTGATTGTCGTCGGTACGATTCGGCTGATTGGCTCCAACGCCGACAACGTTCGGAGTTCGTAACAAAACTCAAAGTAATAAACAGGGAGGGGAAAAAATCGTGGGATTCTGCTGACAGCAGAGGGGGGCAATAGTGATACAGCTGAAGTCCGGTAACGAGCAGTCCGTTTATGTTTCTCCCAGCATCAGAAAGCCAACCACAGAAGAGACTCTCCACGTCGATCCTCTAATCGCTTGGGTCGCAACGGTCGCGCTGGTACTGATATTGATCCTCGTCGTGCTCTCGTCGGCCGCATGGCGGGAGCAAAAGAAACGGACTAAAGCCGTCTTAGCTCTAGCGTCGACGTCCATTCCTGAATCTCCGTCAAATCCAGGATCGGCATTGTGCTGCAACTTCCGGAGCGGCGGAAGGCCCGCTGGCCCGAGGCGGGCGGCAGCGAACGGCCCGGATGTTGATGTCCTCAGTGTCGCCAAGGCGATTGCGTTCGGAAATGGTTCCTCTAGCCAACGGGCTGGAACACTCCTGAAACCGACCGGGTTGACCTGAAGGAACGTTCGTGGAACAAGTGGTTGTTGAGCTCGCAGGATCTGGGGTGCGCCCTTTTTTGAGACAGTGAGGAAGTTCAAACGTTACCGTTCGCCGCATGTTATTCGACGAACTGGTGCCCCTAGCAGACGATTGTCGAACTTTTCTTCTGGGAGCCGGTCGTGCAGCGAATTAGTGGTGACTCTGGGCATGCTCAAGACGCGATGTCCGTCGATCGTCCCTCCTTTTTGAGAGGACGCTGATCAACGATGGCTGATCAGCGATAGATGATCAGCGATGGGAAGTTCCTAGCTCCAGACCCGGTCCCAGGAGCGTTCCTGGTCCCACTGGGGCGTCGGCTCGAAGTATCCCGTCCCGGGCATGAGGTGTTGCCGCACCACATCCTCGTTGAGAGTCACTCCCAGGCCCGGCCGATCGGGCACATCAATCCACCCGTGGCTTACAATCGGAGTGCTCACGCCTTCTTCCACCAGGGAGGACCACCAGGGCACGTCGAGCGAATGATTCTCGAGCGCCAGAAAATTCTGGGTGGCGGCGGCGCAGTGCACGTTGGCCATGCAGCAGACAGGCGTTCCGGCGAAATGCATCGCCATTGGCACGCCATACTCTTCGGCCATGTCGCCAATTTTGTGGGTCTCCAGGATGCCCCCGGAGGTAGCGAGATCAGGATGAATCTTCGAAACTGCATGTTTTTCGCACAGCACGCGGAAAGGCTCTTTGAGATAGATATCCTCGCCCGTCAGAATAGGCGTCGGACTCGCGTCGCTGATCTGCTTCAGAAGATCGGTGTAGGTCCAAGGGATCACGTCCTCAATCCATGACAGGTTGTATTTCTCATAGGCCTGCCCCAGACGAATGATCGACTTCACGCCGAGATGGCCGAGGTGGTCCATGGAGAGTGGAATCTCCATGCCTACGGCATCCCGAACCGCCGCCACGTATTCCTCAAGCATCGCGATGCCCTTATCCGTTACCTCCATCGCCAGGAGCGGATGGGGAAGCTGGGTCTGCTCCCACTGGGTCAGATCCGAACGCTCGGTCACTGTGCCGGGCGTATCCGAAACCATGTCGATGCCCAAGTCCATCTTGAGCCAGGTGATACCCATGCCCTCTTTGCGTTCTTTCATGCGTTGGGCATAGATCTTGGGGTCTTTCGATTCCGTGGTATCGGCATAGACGCGGATCTTATCGCGGAATTTCCCTCCGCCTACCATGGCATAGGCGGGCGCGTTATATACCTTGCCGACAATGTCCCATAGAGCCATTTCGATGGCGCAGACTCCTCCACCCTGGCGTGCGGGCCCGCCGAACTGCGCGATCTTGCGGAAAATTCTGTCGAGTTGCAACGGGTTCTCCCCGACAATGCGGCTCTTCAAGAACAGGGCATAGGTCGAGCTGGCGCCGTCGCGAACTTCGCCAAGTCCATAGATGCCCTGATTGGTGTCGATGCGAATGATGGAGCATGGGCTCGGACCGGGCTTCACAATCGTCGCCACCCGGAGGTCTGTGATTTTCAGGGCGGAAGGTCCCGAACCAGCGTTGACCGCTTTGGGAAAGGCTTCTTTGGGTTGGCCTAGCAGCAGGGCCCCACCGAGGCCCATCGCGGAGGTCTTCAGAAGGTCACGACGATCGAACAGATGGCTGCCGTTCTTGCTCATGGGGAAACTCTCCCTTCCTGGGATAGAGTCGCCGGGCGCATGCGAGACTTGGATCGCGGGGATTATACGCCGCCTCGCGAGAATTACGCTTTCGCCGCGGCCGCAACTGGTGCCGCTCAGAGCCGCCCGAACTGCTTTACCGCCTCCACAATCGATTTCAGCTTTTCAATAGTGGCGTACATCGAATGTTCCCTGAAGTCCATTTCCTGGGCAACCGCGAGGACTTCCGAGGCTTTCGACCGCGGCACCACCACGACTCCGTCCGCATCCGCCACCACGATGTCGCCGGCGGTGACCGGGACCCCGTCGCAGACCACCCGAACGTTGGCGCCGGCAAAGCGATAGTGATTGACCGATGTGGAGGGCACAACGCCGAGCGCATACACGGGAAACCCGATTTTTTGCAGATAGGCAACGTCGCGAACGCCGCCATCGATCACGGCGCCGGAGTAGTTGCGCGCGGCCATGGCCGTTCCCATCAAACCCCCCATGCCGGCAATATCGGCGCCGTCCTGAACCACCATCACCCAAACCGAATTCGGGCCGCCCTGATCGATCGCCGCCAGCATGCCCTGCAAGGCGG